>JBDRVQ010000017.1 GCA_039801905.1 candidate division WOR-3 bacterium
TAATTCTCTTACTCTTTTAATTCTTTTTTGGACGCCTATTATTTTAAGAAACTTATTAAATAATTTCAACACATCTACTACCTTAATACCCTTATTAACCTGGTAACCATGTCTTAACACATTTACTGCTGTGGGGAGTTGGTTGACGATTGGACTTAATTGTTTATAATGAAATCTTTATGAAAGAGATTAATCTGGCGATTATCGGGACTGGGAATTGGGGCTTAAATTATGTCCGCATTTTTTCTCGTTTACCGAATGCCCGAATAAAATTCTTGGTTGATAAGAGTGATAATAATTTGAGGAAGGCAAAGGAATTTGCCCCGGAGGCGATTGCCTTAAATGATTACCGAGACCTCTTAAAAAGAGAAGACTGGGAGGCAGGAATAGTTGCCACCCCGGCGCAAACTCATTTTCCAATTGTTTCCGAACTCCTTTCAAGAGGAAAGGATGTCTTGGTGGAAAAACCATTAGCCTTAAACTCTAAGGATGCCCAAATCCTATTTGAGATTGCCAAAAGGGAGGGAAAGAAGTTGATGGTTGGTCATATCCTTCTTTATCACCCGGCGGTGCGCTATCTTAAAAACCTGATAAAGAGAAATATCTTCGGCCGGATAGATTCTCTCCTCTCCCTCCGTTTTAATTTTAATGGTCTTTCCGAAGAAGACTGTCTATTCGGTCTTGCCTGTCATGATATCGCCATCGCCAATTACCTTTTATCTTCTCCGCCGGAATTTGTCAGGGCGATGGGGAACGAAAAAGAGTCATCGTTTGTTTTAATCTATCCCCAAGGGGTTAACTTTTACGGAGAAGTTGGTTTTAAAGAAGGAGAAGGGAAGGTTCGCTCCCTTTTTGTCTTTGGGGAAAAGAAGGAGGCATTTTTTGATGATACCCGAGAGGAGAAGTTAGTGATTAGGGATAAGAAGAAGACCTCTCTCCCAAAACTGAAAAAGATTGAGCCATTAAAATTGGAATGCGAACACTTCTTAAGATGTCTAAGAGAAGATAGAGAGCCAATTACGGATGGCAAGGACGGTCTTTTGGTGGTGAAAGTTTTGGAAAGGCTTTTTAAGTCAATGAGAAATGGGGGAGATTGGGTAAGGGTGGAATGAAAATTCCTTTCTTAAATTTAGTCCGGCAGATTGAAGAGAGAAAAGGGGAAATAGAGAAGGCAATCGGTTCGGTTTTAAGAAAAGGGATTTTCATTTTAGGACCGAAACTTTCCCTCTTAGAGAAGAAGGTGGCTAAATATGTTGGGAAAAGATATGCGGTTGGGGTTGGTTCGGGGACCGATGCCTTACATCTTGCGCTCCGGGCAAAGGGAATTGGTAAAGGTGATGGGGTAATTACAACTCCCTATACCTTCTTTGCCACCGCGGAGGCGATAAGTTTAACGGGAGCAAGACCCTTCTTCGTTGACATTGAATTGGATAGTTATAATTTGGATGGGGAAAAGTTGGCGGATTTTATTGAAAAGGAATGTCGGGAGAAGAATGGCAATTTGATTCATAAAAGAACCGGATTGAAAATTAGGGCAATAATTCCGGTTCACCTGTTTGGGCAATGTGCGAAAATGGAAAGGATTTTAGATCTTGCCCGAAGATATAACCTTTCGGTGATTGAGGATGCTGCCCAGAGTTTTGGTGCCGAGCAGAAGATAAAAGGGAAATGGTTGAAGGCGGGAAGTATGGGTGAGATTGGTTGCTTCTCCTTCTACCCAACAAAAAACCTTTGGGCTTTTGGGGATGGGGGAATGATTGTTACTTCGGAAAAGGAGGTTTATCACCAACTTTGCCTCTTCCGGAACCACGGGATGGTGAAGAAGAATTATCATTCCTGTTTTGGTTGGAATAGTCGGTTGGATGAAATTCAAGCCGCTCTCCTTTTGGTAAATTTCCGCTCCTTAAAAGAAGGAAATCAAAGGCGGAAAGAGATTTTCCTTTATTATAACGAACATTTGAAGGATAATGTGATTGTACCTAAAATTTTACCTTTTAATCGCCCGGTTTTTAATCAATACGTGATTCGGACCCTAAAACGCGATTTCCTAAGGTCTTTTTTGGAAAGGAGAGGGATTGCGACGGAAGTCTACTATCCCCTCCCCTTACATCTCCAGAAATGTTATCGGGATTTGGGTTATAAAAAGGGCGATTTCCCGAAGGCGGAGAAGGCGAGTGAAGAGGTTTTAGCCTTGCCGATTGACCCGACCTTAAAGGAGAAAGAAAGGAAATATATAGTTGATTGTATCGCCGCCTTCTTTGCCGATGTTGACAATTAAAAATAGTCTATTAAAATAAGAGTTAAACTTTAACCAAAAGGAGAAAACTATGTTGGATAAAAGAGCTGACTTAGCTGGACCAGGTATTGGGAGTTATGAAGAGTTAGAAAAAATTTTGCCCAACGACTACTATCCGATCTTAAATCCTAAGGAAACCCAGAAAGCGATCTTTGCGGTAAAGAGATATATTGAAGAGAACCTCTGTAAGGAATTGAATCTGATGATGGTGACGGTTCCTTTAATCGTTGATGCGGAAAGTGGCGTTAATGATACCTTAGACCGAGATGGCTCGCGCACGCCGATCCGATTCCATATCTCCAATGATTACGACAAGAATCCGGTTGATGCCGAAATTGTCCAGGCGGCAACAAAATGGAAGAGGCTGGCTCTGAAGCAGTTCGGTTGTCAGGTGGGTGAAGGGATATGTACGGATATGCGAGCAGTAAGAAAGGATTACTTCTTAGACCATGACCACAGCGCCTATGTTGATCAGTGGGATTGGGAATTGGTGATTACCGAAGAGCAGAGGAATCTCAATTTCTTAAAAGAGGTGGTGAAGAAGATCTGGAAGGTTCTGAAAGGGGCGGAGACTTATATCCAAGAGCTCTTCCCTCAATTGAAGACCGATAAATACCCCAATCTCCCGGAGGAATTGGTCTTCCTCCACGCCGAAGATATCCTTGACCGCTTCCCGAATTTACCAAGGAAGGCAAGGGAGACGGCAATCCTCCAAGAATATCCGGCAATTTTTATCATTGGTGTCGGTTATCCCTTAAAAGATGGCTATCCCCATGAGATGCGAGCGGTTGATTACGATGATTGGATTACGGAAACTGTTTCCGAAGATGGCCGACCGATGCACGGCTTGAACGGCGATATCTTAGTTTGGAATCCTGTCACCCGCCGCCGTCACGAATTGACCTCAATGGGCATTCGGGTGAATGCCGAGAGCCTAATGAGACAGGTGAAACTCTGTAAACAAGAACATATCCTCTCTTCCCCTTACCATCAGGCAATCTTAAAGAATGAGGTGCCCCTCTCTATCGGTGGGGGAATTGGTCAATCCCGAACCTATATGTTACTTTTAAGAAAGGCACATCTGGGAGAGGTGAGTGTTACGGTCTGGCCAAAGATTCTAAAAGATATGTGCCGGAAGAGGAATATCTTCGTCTTAGAGTAAGGAGATAGAAAAGGAAGCGTCAAAACACCTTATCGGAAAGGGTTGACATTTTTCAAGATTTCTGTATTATTTATTATTGACTGCGGGGTGGAGCAGCCTGGTAGCTCGTGAGGCTCATAACCTCAAGGTCGCTGGTTCAAATCCAGCCCCCGCTATTTCCACCGCGAGCGGATGCGCAAAGAGTTCGTTCTTGATAAGAAGGCAATCCAAGCACCCCGAGGGACGAAAATTATCTGTAAGGGTTGGCATCAAGAAGCAGCGCTTCGGATGCTTTTGAATAACTTAGATAAGGAGGTGGCGGAAAAACCAGAAGAGTTAATCGTTTACGGCGGAACCGGTAAGGCAGCAAGGAATTGGGAGTGTTTAAAGGCAATCGTCCAATCGCTAATCAATCTTAAAAATGATGAGACTTTATTAATTCAATCGGGAAAACCGGTGGGGATATTTAAGACCTTTCCTTATGCCCCCAGAGTTTTAATCGCCAACTCATTATTGGTTCCGGCCTGGGCAAACTGGGATTATTTTAGAAAGTTGGAAGGTTTGGGACTAATTATGTATGGTCAGATGACGGCAGGGAGTTGGATTTATATCGGTACCCAAGGGATCATTCAGGGGACTTATGAGACATTTGCCGCGGCCGCTAATAAACATTTTGGTGGGACTCTGAAAGGAAAGTGGGTTTTAACCGCGGGAATGGGAGGGATGTCTGGTGCCCAACCATTGGCGGTGACAATGAACGAAGGGGTGATCTTGGATGTGGAGGTTGACCCGGCAAAAATTGAGCGGAGGATTAAGCAAGGTTTCTGCGATACCCTAGCCACCAATTTGGATTCCGCCTTGCGGTTGGTTGAGGAGGCGGTGAAGAAGAAGATCCCCCGCTCTATTGGCTTGGTCGGTAATGCCTCAGAAACTCATCCGGAATTGGTGCGCAGGGGAATAATCCCTGATCTTTTAACGGACCAGACATCCGCTCATGACGAACTTAACGGCTATGTCCCCGGAGGGATGAGTTTAGCGGAAGCCTTAGAGTTGAGAAAGAAAGAGCCAAGGGAGTATATCAAAAGGTCTTACGAATCCATGGCTCGGCAGATGGAGGCGATGTTGGAAATGCAAAAGAAGGGAGCGGTGGCTTTTGATTACGGTAATAATATCCGGGGGCAGAGTTTTAAGGCAGGGGTGAAAGAGGCCTTCAACATCCCAGGATTTGTCTTAGAATATATTAGACCGCTCTTCTGCGAAGGGAGGGGACCATTCCGGTGGGTCGCCCTCTCCGGAGAAAAGTCGGACATTTACGAGACCGACGAGTTGGTCTTAAAACTATTCCCGGAGAATGAGTCTTTAAGAAGGTGGATCACTTTAGCCCGGGAGAAAGTTCCCTTTCAGGGTTTACCCGCCCGTATCTGTTGGCTCGGTTATGGGGAGAGGGATAAGTTTGGTAAGGCGATCAACCGTCTGGTGCGCAAAGGTAAGATTTCGGCACCGATTGTGATTGGTCGGGACCATTTAGATTCCGGTTCGGTCGCCTCTCCCAATCGGGAGACTGAAGGGATGAAGGATGGTTCCGATGCGATTGCCGATTGGCCAATCTTAAATGCCCTTTTGAATGCGGTTTCTGGTGCTTCCTGGGTCTCGGTTCACCACGGGGGCGGTGTGGGGATCGGTAATTCTATCCATGCCGGACAGGTGATTGTCGCCGATGGTAGTGAAGAGATGGATAAGAGATTGGAAAGGGTTTTGACCAATGACCCGGGATTAGGGATTGTCCGACACGCGGATGCCGGTTACGAGAAGGCAAAAGAGGTAGCAAAGAAAAAAGGGATAAAGATCCCGATGTTAAAAGAAGAAGTTGAGGGATGAGATGAGAAAAAAGAGGGACTTTTTATCAATTAAGGATTTTACCGAAAAGGAGATTTATAACCTTTTTAAGAAGGCAAAGGAGTTAAAGTTAACGATTAAGAAGAGGGGGCGGATCAATCTCCTTAAAGGAAAGATTGGGGCATTGGTTTTTGAGAAGCCCTCCTTACGCACCCGGGTGACTTTTGAGACCGCCTTAAAGGAGATGGGAGGGGATGCCATCTACTTGGCGCCCCAAGATATCGGTTTGGGGAAAAGGGAGAGTGTGGCGGATGTGGCACGGAATCTCTCCCTTTGGGTCTCTTTAATTATCGCCCGCACCTTCTCTCATACCACCTGTGAGGAGTTGGCAAGATTTGCCAAAATTCCGGTAATTAATGCCCTTTCCGATTTGGAACATCCCTGCCAAGTTCTGGGTGATTTTTTAACCATCTATGAGATAAAAAAGAAGAGATTGAATAAGGTAAAGATTGGCTGGCTTGGCGATGGGAATAACGTCTGCCATTCCCTAATTCTGGGTGCGGCAATTTTGGGTTGTGATTTGATTGTGGGAACACCTCGGGGTTATGAACCAAACGAGAAGGTTTTAGCGGAGGCGAAAGGTTTCGCCCTAAAAAGTGGGGCGGAGATTAAATTGACCAATAATCCCAAAGAGGCGGTAAGAGACCGAGAGTTTATTTACACCGATGTTTGGGCATCCATGGGTCAAGAGAATGAGGCACCAGTAAGGCGGAAGATATTTTGGGAGTTTCAGGTAAATAAAGATTTGCTCTCCTTTGCCCCACTGGAGGTGAAGGTGATGCATTGCCTACCCGCCCATCGGGGGGAGGAGATTACCGATGAGGTTTTGGATGGGCCAAATTCCATCGTTTTGCTGCAAGCGGAAAATCGGCTCCATATCCAGAGGGCAATCATCGCCTATCTCCTAAGTTGACTTCTCAATCAATCTTTGTATAATAAATGATGTTTTGGCGAAGGAAGATAATTTTCGGATTGCTCTCTTTCTTTCTCGCCTTAAAAGGGGAGGAGACAACCCTCTTAGTCCCGCCTTTTTCCCATACCCTCGGCATCTATCGGGTCTCTTCCTTCCACTTAAATCTCTATTTTGGCGATTTTAAGATTGATGACCCCCAAGGGATTGCGGCTATAAAATTTGCCGAGGATGATGACCCCACAACCACCCGCGATGACCACATCTTAACCCTCTTGGCGGTCAATTCTGGTCAGGGGCAGATTGTTTATAATCAGGGACTATTAAAGATGGAGATTTTCGGTAAAAAGGGGAGCGGGGAGGGAGAATTCCTCTTCCCTAAGGGGATTGCTGCCCATCGGGATAATTTAGTTTGGGTGGCGGATTGGGGGAATGATCGGATTGTCCAGTTGCGGTATAAAGATAAGAGATTGTATTGGGATAGGATCTTCTTTGCCCCGGTAACCAAACCTTATGGAGTGGCGGTTGATAGTAAGAAGAATGTCTACTTTACAGAGCCGGAAAGTTCTAAAATTTATATCTGTGATAGTTTGGGGAATATCATTCGGATAATCAAAGAGGAGGTTTTCCATCCCACCGCGCTGGCGGTTATTGACAAAGATGACCCGTATAATTTCTACGGCGAGGAGTTTCTGGTGGTGGCTGATTTCCGGAATAAGAGGTTACAAAAATTCACCCTTTCCGGAAGGCTTTTAGAATATACCGATGTTCGGGGAATCGGGATGAGCGAGGCGGAATTCTCTTACCTGGCGATTGACTACCACGGCAATGTCTTTGCTACGGATACCGTCTTAAATTGTATCCATAAATTTGACCGTTTCTTAAACTACCTCACCTCTTTCGGCAAAGAAGGGAGCGGCAAGGGAGAATTTTATAAACCGCGGGGGATTGCGATTGGCCGGAAATACGGACAGGTCTTCGTGAGCGAAAAGACCGGTGGGCAGTATTACTGGACGGGATTAGATTCCTATTTTCTCGGTCTCTTTCCCGACTCCTTTAGTCGAGAAAAACCCGGAACGACCGTCGCTCTCTATCTTACTGATATTAGCGAAATCTCCCTCTCCATCTTTGATGAAAAAGGAAATCGGGTAAGGGAGATTTCTTCTTTTATCACTTCCCAGGCGGGCGAGGTTCTCATCGCCTGGGACGGCCGGGACGAGAAGGGGGAGATTGTGCCGCCCGGTCGTTACCAATTAAAGATTACCTGCCGTTTACCCTACGGGGGAGGAAAGAGGTTTAAGAAGGAAGTGGAGGGCTATGTTTATGTGCAATAGAGCGGATAAGGTTTTTCTTCTTACCTATGCCTTCTGGATACTTTCTCTATTTAGCTACACCGGTGACTTTGAGGATTTGGGCTCTTCTGCTAAGGCGATGGGAAAGGGGAGCGCAGCCGTCAGTTGTCTATTGGATGCCGGGACCATTTATTATAATCCCGCTTTCACTTCCTTTTTCTCCAAGCGGGAGTTAACTTTTCTCCATTCGGAAAATTTTGGCGGTATCTTTCGCAATGATTATCTCGGTTTTATCTATCCCTTTGCTAACTATGCGGTTGGCTTAGGGATTTATGCCAATTTTGTCCCCGGGGTGAAAATTACCAAACTTCTCAATGAAACCCTGCCCCCTTCCCCGGAAAATCCGGTAATTGTGGAAAGGATTGTCACCACCTATGACGGTATCTTTTATCTCAATTATGCGCACAGATTATTGCCCGGGGAGAACGAATTGAGTCTGGGGGTGAACGGTAAAATTTTCTACCGCTCTTTAGGTTTAGAAAATGCCTTTGGTTTTGGTGCCGATTTTGGGATCGGGTTTAAGCGAAAAGATCTGGCGCTCGGTCTCCGTCTTCGGAATCTTTTTGCTTCCCCTCTTCTCTGGTCGGATACCACCGAATATGTGAAGATGCGGGGAACGATTGGGATTACGAAGGTGAGCAGACTTTTTGGTAACGACTTCTCTTTAAGTTATGAGATTGAAGGGAATTTAGAAAACCTACCTTTCTATGCCAATTTCGGTTTAGAGTACACCTGGCGATTTTTTAGTCTCCGGGTTGGTCTTTTAAGACGCTCCCCAACTTTTGGCTTTGGGATTGTCTATAAGAATCTCTATTGCGATTATGCCTACGAGAGGAGTCGCTATCCGGAACCGGAGAGTAGGGAATTGCCCCCTTCGCCAATCAAAATCTCCGGAGGTGTGCGATTCTGAATCCCGAGTTTAGTCGGAAGATTGTCCACCTTTTAGCCCTTCTCATCCCGATTCTCTATTATTTCTTGCCGCGAAGGTTATCAATTATCTTACTTCTTTTAGCAACCGCTATCTTCTTAACAGTTGATTTCCTCCGTCTCCATCTTAACTCTTTTAAGGCAATCTTTATCATCATCTTCGGTTCCCTTTTGCGCCGCCGTGAATTTCATTCCCTTACCGGAGGGAGTTATCTTATGATTGCCGCCTCTCTGGCGATTCTCATCTTTGAGGACCGGGGGATATTTATGGCGGCGATCAGTTTTTTGGCGATTGGCGATACGGTGGCGGCACTCTTCGGTCTCACCCACGGCCGGGTGCGCATTTTTGGTCGGAAGACCTTGGAAGGAGCAATCGCCTGCTTTCTCTCTTGCCTTTTGGTGGTCTATGTTCTTACGAAACTTCCCGACCTTTCTTTCCTCTTTTTAGTTGGCTTTTGGGGGGCAGTGACCGCTACCCTGGTAGAAACTCTGCCGATTGAGGTGAATGATAATGTGGTCATCCCCATCGTTTCCGGGATGGTGATGCAACTCGCTAAAATTTTTATTCGGTAGGAGTTAAGATGGCAAATAGAGGATTGGCGAAGATTTATTATTATAGGGAGGACCTATGAGAAAACTATTCCTATTCTTTTTCTTTATTTTTCTCCTTCTGCACGGTGAGGAAAAGATAGAAGAAGTGAGGCGGTTATACTTAACGAAGGAATACGATAATGCCCTTGATATCTTGGCACGAGAGTACGAGACGGCAACCGAAGCGGAAAGACCCTACATCCAACTGGAAATGGGCGATATCTACCTTGATAAGAAGCGGGATTTTGATAAGGCGGAAGAGATTTACAATGGCATCCTCCGTAGCTATCCCAATCTCCCGGAGACACCGGATATCCTTTATCGCTTAGCACTTCTTGCGGAGAGGAAAGAAGACTTTGTGACGGCGGCTTCCCTTTACGAAAAGATTGCTACCCAATACCTCCGTTATGAGAAACGTTACCGCTTTCCCTTCAAGATTGAGAGGAAGGAACGAAAGCCGAAATATATGGATGACGCCTTGGAGGCGATCGAGCGGACCTTTAAGAAAAACTACCAAGAGAGGGTGGCTTATGTTGATGGTTATCCGATTACCCAGGTGGAGTTAGACGAGAGGGTGCTCCATTCACCAACCGGGGGGGCAAGTTTTGAAGAGAAGAAGAAGGAATTGGAGCGACTGATTGAAGACCGCCTCCTTTACCAACATGCCTTACGCTCCGGTTATGCGCAGAAAGAAGATTTCCGGAAAACGATTGATGATGTCCGGCGGCGTTTTCTCTTTTCGGAATGGTATAACCAGGAAGTAGTGAATCAGGCTTCGGTTTCCGAAAAGGAGAAGCGGGCTTACTACCAAGCCCATCAGAGTGATTACATCACCGAGGAACAGGTGAAAGGGAGGGAGATCTTAGTTAGAGACCTCTCGGAGGCGATGGCTCTGCGGGCAAAGATAATAAGTGAGAGTTTGTCCTTTGATTCCGCGGCGAAGGCTTTCTCTTTAGCCCCGAGTAAGGATAAAGGGGGCGATTTGGGCTGGGTAAAGAGAAAGAGCTACCCGAAAAATGTTGAGAAGGTCTTATTTAAGTTGAAGCCCAAAGAGATTTCCCAACCGGTAAAGACTCAAGATGGATACCTCTTACTTAAAGTGGAGGAGAGGAAGGAATATCAGAAGAAGAGATATAAGGAAGTGGCAGGGGAGATTGAGGCGCGATTACGCCAGGAGAAGATCCAAAAAGGGTTAGAGGAGAGATTAAGAGCGTTGAAGGAAAAGGGAAAGTTGGTAATTGATACGAATGGAGTGAAAGAGGGGAAGGAGACATTGGGTTATGTTTTTAACATTCCCTTAACCAAAACCGCTTTTGAAGAAAGGGTGGCACAGATCCCTGCTTTCTTTCGGGGTGATTTGGAAACGCCGGAGGGGAAACTTCGCTTTTTGGGAAGTTTCGCGGAGGAGTATATGGTGCTTTACGATTGCGAGAATAAAAAATACTGGTTAAAAAACTCCGTCTACGGACAACTTTTGGAGGAGGAGAAGAGGATTTTAATCAATCAACTGCGGAAAGGGGAAGTTTCGGATAAAGCGGTGGTGAGTGAAGAGGAGGCAAAGAAGGAATACCAATCTTCCTTAAAAGACTTTTACGTTCCCGATCAGGTAAAAGCGCGAGAGATTGTCTGTCGCTCAAAGGAGCAAGCGCTGGCGGCAAAAAAGATGTTGGAAGAGAAGAAGGTGAGTTTTGATTCGGTAGTGAGAGAGTATTCGGTTGCCCCCTCCAAATGGATCGGTGGGGATTTGGGTTATTTTTCAAAGGATGACACCCTAAAACCAAAACCGGTTCGGGACTTCGCTTTTAAGGCGAAACCGGGAAAGATAAGTGATGTGATGAAGATTAACGACACGACATTTGTCATAATTAAAGTGGAGGAGCAGAAAAAGGCTTATACCCGTCCCTTTTCGGAGGTGAGGGCAAAGATTGAAAGAAAGTTGAAGCAGGAGAAGGAGGATCGGCTCTACCAGGAGTTAATCGCCGAGTTAAAGAGGGAAGCAAAGATTGAAATTCTTTTAAGTCCAGAAGAGAAGAAGGAGGAGGAGTAGGATAAGGCGCACTCTTTTGAGGGCGAAAAGGAAAAAGGTGATTAATCTTAAAGACTTAGAGAAGGATGAGGAGGTATTAACTTTCTTAAAAGAGGCGGACCGACAGTTACTGGCGATCGGCTATACCGAACACGGTATTAGACATTCGAAATTGGTGGCGGCTCGCGCCCGCGCCATTCTTTTGCGCCTCAAATTTCCCAAAAGGGAAGCGGAATTGGCAGCCATTGCTGGTTTTTTGCACGATATCGGGAATCTGGTGAATCGGGAAAGACACGAAGAGAGTGGGGCGCTGATCGCTTTAAGTATCTTAAAGAGGTTGGGAATGCCTCTGGCGGAGGTGAGTAAAGTGGTCTCGGCATTAGGGAATCATCATGAAGAGACGAGCAATATCACTTCTCCCATCACTGCCGCCTTAATTTTGGCTGATAAATCGGATGTCCATTCTTCCCGGGTGCGAAATCCCGACTACATTAAATTTGATATCCACGATCGGGTGAATTACGCGGTGAAAAAAAGTGAACTGACCGTTGACTCCAAAAAGAGAAAGATAATTCTCAATTTGGCGATTGACACGAAAATTGCCCCGATTATGGAATACTTTGAAATCTTTCTCTCCCGGATGCTCATCTCTCGGCGGGCGGCTGACTTTTTAGGTTGTCAATTTGAATTATTCATCAATGGGGTGAAGGTGGTGTGAACGGTGATCTTTTTGGTCTGAAGGAACTTTCCAATTATTTGGGGAGGAAGCGAAAAATTTTCTTTCTCAATTTTCTGGCGGGGATTGCCCGGGGATTAGGTTTTGCCATCGGGATGACCATCATCTTCGCCTTCCTTCTCTTAATCTTGCGAAAATTTGTCTCTGTCCCCTTCCTCGGTAGATATATCGCCCAATTATTAGAAATCATTGAGACCCAGAGGGCGCTTCCCAGATGAGATGCGAGAATTTGATATTGATAAGTTACTAAAATTAGCCCGACTCTATCTTTCCCCGGAGGCAAAAGAGAAACTTAAGCCTTCCCTTCTCAAAATTGTGGAATACTTCCAGACGATAAGAGGGTTTCGGGAAAAATCCCCCCCCACTTCATTTTCCGAATTTCCTTGCCCCCGGCGGCAAGAGGAAGAGCGGGTCCACGAAGGATTAAAACTCACTCCCGATTACCTCCAAGGTCTACCGAACTATGAGAATGGTTATTTTCGGGTGCCCAAGATGCGAGAATGAGAACGCTTTCCGAACTTACGATAAGAGAATTACAAGAAGAGGTGAGAAAGGGGAATTTGGCCTACCAAGAGATTTTGGAATTTACCATTGCGAGGATTGAGGCGGAGAGAGAGGTAAATGGCTACATCTCTCTATTTTTAGAAGAGGCGAGAGCAGAGGCGAAGTTGGCGGACGAAAAGAGAAAAGAGATTATCCATCCCTTATTTGGTCTGCCAATTGCCATTAAAGATAATATCGCGGTGAAAGGTAAACCTTTAACCTGCGGCTCAAAAATCCTCTCCCCTTTCCTTTCCCCTTATGATGCGACAGTGGTTGAGAGATTAAAAGCGACAGGTTGTATCATCTTAGGGAAGACTAATTTAGACGAGTTCGCTATGGGTTCTTCCAATGAGACTTCCTATTTTGGTCCGGTACGCAACCCATTGGCTAAAGAGCGGGTGGCAGGTGGTTCTTCGGGTGGGAGCGCGGCGGTGGTGAAATATGGAGGAGCGGTAGCCAGTCTCGGTTCCGACACCGGCGGTTCGGTTCGTCAACCCGCTGCCTTCTGTGGTCTTTATGGATTAAAACCGACCTACGGGCGGGTCTCAAGGTTTGGTCTTGTCGCCTATGCCTCTTCTCTGGATACAATCGGACCAATTGGAAAAAGTACGGAGGATTGCGCTTTATTACTCCAAACCATCGCTGGCTACGACCCAAAGGATGCCACATCCGTCAATCTGCCAGTGGAGCAATATCTTCCCTTGACCGGTAATCTTAAAGAGATAAGGATTGGTATCGCGGAAGAGTTTCTTCCCGATGACTTAGACCCGAGGATGAAGGCGGTAATAGAAGAGGCGATAAGGGAATTGGGAAAAGAAGCCAAGGATGTGAAGAGAGTTAAACTACCCCATCTCCCTTATGGAGTAGCCGCTTACTATCTAATCGCCACAGCGGAGGCATCATCAAATTTGGCGCGCTACGATGGCATTCGCTACGGATTTCGAATTCCCGCCGAGGAAATTTCCCTCTTATACGAAAGAACCCGGGGGGAAGGTTTTGGGGAAGAGGTGAAGAGGAGGATAATGCTCGGGACATTTGCTCTCTCTAAGGGTTATTATGAGGAGTATTATGGGGTAGGGGTAAAAGTGAGGGGATTGATAAGAGAAGACTTCTCTTCGGCTTTTGATGAGGTTGATGTGATTTTAGGTCCCACTTATCCCAAACCCGCTTTCCAGTTGGGAGAGATTCAAGAACCCTTAGAGATGTATCTTTCCGATATCTTCACCACACCGGTAAATCTGGCGGGGCTTCCGGCAATCTCTGTCCCTGCCCCCAGAAAGATTGATAATCTTCCGGTTGGTTTACAAATTATCGGCAGACCCTTTGCGGAAAGGATAGTTTTAGAGGTTGCCTACGCCTCGGAGAGATTGCTTGACGACGAAAAAGGGAGAGGGGGGAGATATGGAATATGAGGTGGTAATCGGTCTTGAGGTTCATATCCAATTGCAAACCAAAACTAAACTTTTCTGTTCCTGCCCCGCAGAATTTGGGGAAAAACCTAACACCAATATCTGTCCCGTCTGTCTCGGTTTTCCCGGGGTCTTACCGGTCCTAAATGATAATGCGGTGAAATTGGCGCTCAAGGCTGCCTTGGCTCTCAATTGCCAAATCCAAAATGTTTCAACCTTTGCCCGCAAGCATTATTTCTATCCCGATTTGCCCAAAGGTTATCAGATAACCCAATACGAAAGGCCTCTGGCGGTCAATGGTTTTTTGGAGATAAAGAATAAGAAGATAAGAATCCGAAGGCTCCATCTGGAGGAAGATGCCGGAAAATTAATTCATACCCCAAATTTCACCCTCATTGACTTCAATCGGTGTGGTATACCTTTGATTGAAGTTGTTACCGAGCCCGACCTTTCTAATGCCGAGGAGACTGTTGAATTCCTTTCCGAATTGCGGAGCATTTTGAGATACCTCAATGTTTCTTCGGGGGATATGGAAAAGGGGCATTTAAGATGCGAGCCGAATATCTCCTTAAAGGTTAATGGTGTCTGGGGGAAGAGGAGGGAGATAAAGAATTTGAATTCCTTAAAGAGTGTGCGGGATGCCTTAAATTATGAGTTTATCACTCAGAAGAAAATTTTAGAGGCCGGCAGGAAGATTGAGCAAGAGACCTTGCTCTGGGACGAAATGGAAAAGGTGACGAAACCGATGCGGAGCAAGGAAGAAGCCGAAGATTACCGTTACTTTCCCGAACCCGACTTACCTCCCTTGGTGATTAAAGAGGAGGAGGTGTGGGAGATGAAAAAGGGGCTTCCCGAATTGCCAGCCGAAAAAAGAAAGAGGTTTGTCGCCAATTATCATCTCTCGGAGAAGGAGGCGGAGATTTTGGTTCGGGAGAGGGAGATGGCAGATTATTTTGAAGAGGTGATTGTTGCCGGAAAGGATTCTTCGCCACCGTTCTTCCGTTTAGCCGCTTCCTGGTTGATTAACGAAGTGGCGCGGGTTATTAACGAGAGAAATATCACCGTCAATCAATTTGAGATTTCCCCCCAAGACCTCGCCCAACTTCTTATCCTTCTCCGGGAGGGGAGGATAACGCAAAGGGTGGCAAAGGATGTCTTTTTCCGGATGGTGAGGGAGAGGAAGAAGGCTCAGGAGATTATTAAAGAGGAAGGTTTGGAAAAGGCAGAAGACCTTTCCCAATTGGAATTGGTGGTAAAGGAGGTTCTAAGAGAAAACCCGGATGTGGTGGCCAGTTATAAAAGAGGGAAGGAGACAGTTCTGATGTTCCTTTTGGGTCAAGTGATGAAAAAGACCAGAGGGCGCTTTCCGCCGGAAAAAATTAGGGAAAAGATTTTAGAAAATATAAGATGAGAGAGAGGACCGATTTCTCGCTTCTTCTCTTTCTTCTTCCCCTTTTTTCTTTTGGGGCAATAATTAAAGGTTTCGTTTGGGAAAAGGGGACAAGAGAGCCTTTGATTGGTTGTAATGTCTATTTGGAAGGAACGGGTTTGGGAAGTGCTACCAATAAAGAAGGTTATTACATCATCTCCGGGATTAAAGAAGGGGGATACAAAATCGTTTTCAGTTATGTTGGTTATCAGGAGATAAAAAAAGAGATTTACTTAAAGAGGGATACCATTCTCACCCTCAATGTGGAGATGGAAAAGGAGATTATCAGTTTACCGCCGGTGAAGGTCTCAGCGAGGAAGAGTGAATTTCAAGAAGAGGTGAAAGGGAGCGTGATTAAGATCTCCCCACCCCAATGGCAATCCTTTCCCCATTTTTTAGAAACCGATCTCATCCGTTCTCTCCAATCCTTGCCCGGAGTGATTATGGCTAATGACTTCTCGGCAGCGCTCTATGTGCGGGGTGGGGCAGCCGATCAGAATTTAATCCTCTTAGATGGAGTGAATATCTATAACCCTTTCCATCTCGGTGGTCTCTTTTCGGTATTTGACTTATCCGCCTTAAAAGGGGCGGAATTTTTTACCGGTGGCTTTCCGGTGGAATACGGAGGGAGGCTCTCCTCAGTTTTGGATGTTGATGTGCGGGAAGGAAATAAGGAACGTTTAGGAGGAAATTTAGGGGTTTCGCTCCTTTCAGCGAAAGTTTTAACCGAAGGACCACTTATCGGGAAAAAGGGGAAGAGTTCTTTCCTTTTTTCTCTCCGCCGTACCTACTTTGATAAAATCCTGCCAATTTTTAATATCAATTTCCCCTACCATTTTTATGATGGTCATCTGAAGACCAATTTTGAGATTTCTCCGCAGAGCAAAATTTTCTTCTCCGGGTTCTTTAATTCCGATGTGTTTGATTTTGGTTTTCGGAAGACCCGGATCTATTTTGATTGGGGGAATAAGACGGGAAGTGTCCTTTTCCGGCATCTCTTCACCCCCCAACTCTTTACTAAGACCTATCTCACCCTCAGTCGCTACTTCTATGATATTGACTTAGCAGAAGGTTTAGTCTGGGCAAAAGATTGGATTAACGAAATCTCTCTGAAAAGTGAAGGGGTTTACTATTTAGGAGGGAATCGGGATTTGAAGTTCGGCTTGGAGGGAAAGATAAATCAATTCACATATGATGCCAATATCCAGGGTTTCCGTTTTGACATCAAGGGGATGCCCAGTTATTTCAGTCTTTATCTGGCTAATAAATGGAAGGCGGATAAGTTGCTTTTGGAATCGGGTTTGCGATTTGACAATTCCTTTGTCTCTTATAAGGGGAGGCGGGTCTATTCCGAATTAAATCCCCGGATTGGGATTAAGTACTTTATTCGGGATGATTGGGCGGGAAAGGTCTTATGGGGGAGATATGCCCAGTTTGTGAGCGCCCTCCTTCCGGAATTTCAGCCGGTCCCTTTTCTTTATGTCTGGGTGCCAACCTTTGGTCCCTATCAACCGCAGATCGCCACCCACCTCATTTTGGGGTTGGAGAAGTGGTTTTCGGACGAGGTCTTCTTGGCGATTGAAGGTTATTATAAAAATTACCCAAGGCTTTATGAGATGAACGCCAGGTTAGACCCCCTCTTGATTGAGGAGACAATCTTAGAAGAGGGAAAGGGGAGAAGTTTAGGTTTTGATCTCCTTCTGCGAAAAGACTGGGGAAGGTTAGCGGGTTGGGCAGCTTATTCCTACGGTTGGGTGAAGGTTAAATTCGGCGGCAAGGAATATTTTCCTTTTTACGACCGGCGACATAATTTCAATCTGATTGCTACTTATTCTCTTTTCCCTTCGGTCAAATTTTCCGGGCGGCTCGCCTTTTATTCCGGCAATCCTTACACCCAACCGGTCGGTCGTTATCGCTATTGGTATTGGCGTTATCGTTATGAGAAGTGGGATTTTTTCTGGTCCGAAATTCCCGGAGAGAAGAATAAGGCGAGATATCCCTCTTACTTTCGGACGGATTTTGGGCTGGAGAAGGAGTTTTTCATCAAGGAGACGAAACTTACCGTCCGCTTTGAGGTGATAAATCTTTTCAATTATAAAAACCTCCTCTTTTACTACTACGATTACGAAAAGGACCCACCGGTGAGAAAAGGTTTCTATATGTTACCAATCTTTCCCTCTTTGAGTGTGGAATGGCAATTTTGAAGAGGGCAAGAAAAAGATTTTTTCTCCTCTTCCTTCTCCTTTTCGGGTGTGGGAAAGAGGAGGTAAAAAAAGAAAATATCATATTTGCCTATTGCCTCTTAAATCCCCGTTTCCAAAACCAAGTCGTGATTGTTGACAGTCTTTACAGTTTTCAGGAAGAGGTGAAAGATACTGCGGGCATTTCCGGGGCGAAGGTCTTTATCTTTGAGGTGGAGAGCGGAGAGACGATTGCCTTTAAGGAGAGAGAGAAGGGTGTTTATCAAGATACGATGGACAAAAATTGGGTTAAGCCTCTATTTACCTATGAACTATTCGTCGCTTTTCGTTCCGATACCCTCCGGGGTCGGACGAAAATTCCGGATACCTTTAAGATCGTCTTTCCTAAGAATTTTGACACCATCCCTTTTTCCGAGGTGGGATCCGTAATTTGGCGAAGGAGTAACGGAAGAAAGGTCTATTTTTTGGCGGTGATCCATCCGGATACCTTGAAACCTTTAATTCCCATTGTCACGGAAGATACCACAGTTGATTTGAGTTCCTTCCGCAACTTCTATTTTGACACCACCGCCAATTATGTGATAAAGGTTTGTGCCTGGGATGAAAATCGCTATCGTTATCTGGTGATGAAAAATTACGAGCCGGATACATTAGGGGAAGGTTTGGGACATTTCGCTTCCCAAACTGAGGATACCGTCGTGGTTCATATCCGCCACTAATTGATGGGGAGGCGATTCACCTCCCAAAAAGGGATTTAATCCGGATTTGGATTAAACCCCTGATTAGGTTTGGGATTAGAGTTTTTATTAGGCCCTCTATTAGAGCCCGGGTTAGGTCTCTGATGAGCCCCCCAATTATCCTTTCCATTAGACTATCTATTATCCTTCTCATTAAACCCTATATTAAACTTTCTATTAAGTTCAAAATTATGCCTTTTCTTAGCCCTTATATTAAACCTTCTATTAAATCCCCGATACCATCCCCTGTATGCTTCACCCCTTTTTATAAAGATAAACCCCTCCTATTCAATAAAAGTCTTATAATCTAACTCTGTTCTTAGTTAAGCCTACTTACCCGATAACACCTCCTTAATCTCTCTTCTCATTTTAAGGATTATGCCTTTCTTCATAGTCCTCTATAATAAAAACGGAAATACCCCCCAATTTCTGACATAAAATTTCCCCTTTTTATAAGTCTTTAACTTATAATAACTTACTTTTGAAAGGGAGACCGACCAATTTCCTCTAAATTATTTTTAAGGAAAACCGATCGGTTGACAGACCACTTTTTTGAAGTATAATAAATGATAAATTGGCTAACTGGGAAGAAAAGAATTTAGTGAAGTTGTCGGTCCCCTTAAAGGGGATAAACCCAGTTTTAATTCTGGGGATTGCCGATTCTAATCTTTCTTTTATTAGTAAATTCTTCTCCTCCCAAATAATTGTCCGTAATGACCGGGTAAGGATAAGAGGACCTCAGAGAGAGGCGGAGCAGGTGAGGAATCTCTTTCTCAATCTTATAAAGAGATTACGTAAGGGGGAGACTTTGAATCTCCAAATTATTAAAGAGGAGATAGAAATGGTGAAGAGTCAATCGGAAACTGCCTTAGAGGTAAAAGAAGGGTTAGGAATTACCACTCCGAAAAAGGTCATTTACCCTAAAACCGAACATCAGAGGGAATATCTCTTGGCGATTGACGAGTATGAGATTGTCATCGCCATTGGTCCGGCCGGAACCGGCAAGACTTACTTGGCGGTGGCGAAGGCGATCTCTAACCTCCTTTCGGGAAAGGTGGAAAGGATTATCCTTACCCGCCCAGCGGTGGAGGCGGGAGAGTCTTTAGGTTTTCTCCCCGGTGATTTCCGGGAGAAGGTCTCCCCTTACCTCCGGCCCCTCTACGATGCCCTCTTTGATATGTTACCAATGGAGAAGGTAAAAAGGTTGATTGATGAGGAGATCATTGAAGTAGCACCCTTAGCCTATATGAGAGGGAGGACCCTCTCTGATGCCTTCATCATCTTAGACGAAGGTCAGAATACCACCCAAACCCAGATGAAGATGTTTTTAACCCGTTTGGGATATAATTCTAAGGCGATTGTTACGGGTGATATCACGCAGATTGATCTGCAAGGGAAGACCCTCTCCGGCCTGGTTGATGCCCGAAACCGGTTGAGTAAGGTTTCCGGGGTGAAGATTGTCTATTTTGACCAGACCGATGTCACCCGCCCGCCCATCGTCTCCCGCATCATTAGGGCTTATGAAGATTAACTTCTTTTGGGAAGGAGGGGAGAAGAAAACTCCTCTCTTAAAGGGAGGGGAAGTTAGAAAAATAGTGAGAAAGGTGGTGAGAGATCTCGGGATAAGAGGGAAGGAGTTGAATATTATCTTCTGCTCTTCCCCATATATCAAGGATCTGGCGCGAAGGTATTTGCAAAAGGATTACGAACCAGCCTGCCTTACCTTCCCTTTTCGGGAGAAAGGGTTTTTGGGTGAGATCTATATAAATTATCACTCCCTTCCTCACTTTCCCATCGCTCATTTATTAGAACATGCCTTGAAGCATTTCCTTCGGGAATAATCCAAAATGCCATTGGGAATTATCTTCCGGATAATCTTCATCGTCATCTTCTTAATTCTCTCCTTCATCTTCTCCGGCTACGAGACCGCTTTTTTTACCCTCCGGCCCGCCGATATTGAGCGGCTCCGGGCGAAGAAGAGAGATTGGGTGAAGGGTTTAAAAAAGAGCGAGACGGAACTTCTGGGAACGATTCTCATCGCCAATCTTTTAGCCAATATTTTAGCCTCCTCTCTCATCTCCTCCCTCTCCCTCAATTTTTTTTCTCTCTTCCCCCATCGGGAATTCTCTCTCTTCCTCCTTTCCCTACTCACCGCCATCTTCATCTTCCTCTTTTGCGAGGCGACACCTAAGATTTATTCCTTTGCCAATCGGGATTGGTTCTTACGTCTCTCGCCTCTGCTCATCTTCTTGAAGAGAATTTTCTCCCCCATCTTCTTCCTCTTTTCCCAAAAGATTGACGATTTAGTAAAGAGGAAGAGAAGGGGGGATTTTCCTACTACTCAGGAGTTGGCGGATTTAATCCAGGTGGCGGAGAAGGAAGGAATTTTGGATAGCGAGGAGAAGGATATCCTCTTAGCCTTAAAGGATATGGAGAAGATGACCTTAAAATCCTTTTTGACGCCCAAGAGGAAAATCTTCGCCTTGGATTGTCAGACTAAGATTGGGGAGGCGATTAAAATCGCCAAGACGATTCCCTACTCCCGGATCCCTTTATATCAGGAGAAAATAGAGAATATCGTGGGTATTCTCTATGTGAAAGACTTAGTAGTTGAACACCTCTCTCCGGAAAGAAGGGAAGATTTACCGGTAAAGGAGATTATGCGCCCGGTCTCCTTTTTGCCCGAAGGGCAAAATGCCTTGGAGGGGCTTGAGATATTGCGAAAGAAAGGAACCCATTTAGCAGTGGTTGTTGATGAGTTTGGTGAGATTTCCGGCATTATCACCTTAGAGGATATCTTGGAAGGGCTCTTTGGCGAAATCCGGGACGAATACGATTTATCCGAGGAGGAGACCTTTCGCCAGATTGATGAACGGACCTATCTCGTCTTAGGGGAGATTGATATGAAGACCTTAAACCGTCTTCTGGCTGATGCCTTCGCGGAGGTGAGTGAGGAGAGACTTTCCGGTTTTATCGCCCGCTCTCTAAAAAGGTTACCGGAGAAAGGCGATTCCTTTATCTATCGGAATATTCAGATTGAGGTCTTAGAAGTGATAGATAAGAGGGTGGAGAAGGTTTTACTACGGATTTTGTAATGGTCTTCACCTTAGGCATTTTGGCGATCATCCTGCAGGGGCTTTTCTCCGGGAGTGAGACCGCGGTCTTACGTTTGAACTGGCTCCGAATTTTATTGAAGGGGAAGGAGAAATTGTCTCTTATCCAAAAAAGGGAGCGCACAATCCTTGCCTCCCTTATTGGTACCAATCTCTGTGTCGTTTTTGCCTCCTTTGCCTTCTCCTACCTTTTTATCATCACCTTTGGGGAAGGATTTGTTTTCCTTTCCGTCCTCTGGGTGGCGATCCTCTCCCTCCTCTTTGGAGAATTTCTACCGAAGGCGATCGCTAAGGAATATCCGGAATTCTGGTACGAATATCTCTATCCCTTCCTATCTTTTACCAATTGGCTCTTTTCTCCTTTAACTTTCCTCTTACAGAAGACCATCCAACCCCTTTTTCAGGAGAAGCGGGAGGAGTTGAAATTGAAGAGGGAGGATTTAATCGCCCTCTTTGGGCAGAAGGGTTATGAGAGGATTGCCCGGGCAGTTTTGGAATTCTCTTCCCTTAAAGCGCGGGATGTGATGATTCCCCTAAAACTAATGATTGCCA
This sequence comes from candidate division WOR-3 bacterium, assembly GCA_039801905.1. NCBI lineage: Bacteria > Pseudomonadati > Caldifarciminota > Caldifarciminota bacterium. The sequence continues at coordinate 21,860 of JBDRVQ010000017.1, forward strand.
TCAGTGCGGATGCGGACCCGGCGGCTATCTATCATATTTTAAGAGAATATGGGTATTCCCGCTATCCGATTTACCGGAAGAAAAAAGAGAACATCGTCGGCCTTCTCCATGCCAAGGATTTCCTCTCTTATCCCGATTTGAAGATGAGAACTCCCTATTTCGTTTCTGAAGATAAAAAGTTAAAAGATGTCTTTTCGGAGATGCGTCGGGGAAAGGATAAGGGGCTCCATCTGGCGGTCGTTCTGGATAAGAATAAACGGACGATTGGGATTTTGACCTTAGAGGATATCTTGGAGGAGATTGTGGGGGAGATTAGAAGTGAGGATTAGATGGCGTTGGTTAAGAAGACGGAAGGGATAGTTTTGCAAAGGGAGGATTTTCGTTCCCAGAGTAAGTTTATTACCCTTTTTTCCTTAGATTACGGGCGGTTAGCACTTTTAGCGAAGGGTGGTTTTCATCCCAAGAGATATTTGAGCGGCCCTCTTGAGCCATTTAATCTAATAGAGGTTATCTTCTATCACCGGGAGGGGAGGGATTACCATCTTCTCTCCGAAACGAGCCTCCTTCTTCACTTTCCCCATTTCCGAACTGATGGCAAAAGATTTTATTATGCCTCCCTCCTCGCCTCTTTCCTCATCAAGGCCTTACCCCGGGAGGTGAGGCAGCCTTCTCTTTATCGGTTATCCCTCAGGACCCTTTCCCTTTTAGACGAAGAGGGTAAGGAAAATTTCCTTTATGCCTTTTTCCTTAAATCCTCTTCCCTTTTGGGTTATCGCCCCCATCTCCTTTCCTGTCTGCGCTGCGGCAAGGGATTAAAATCCTTTTTCTTCTCTCCGGAAAAGGGAGGTTTCCTATGTGGGAGATGCCGAAATGGGGAGGGGAGGGAATTTTTGCCCGCAGAGGCAGAAAGGATGAGAGGACTCCTCTTTTTACCTTTAAGAAAGATTGGGGGGTTGGAATTGGGTGCGAAAGAGAAAGAGGCGATTAGGAATTTCCTTTGCCACCATTTTCATTTTCCTCTTCCCAACAACCCTTTCCTTATCTAAAAGGATTGCTGGAATTTGAGATTGATAATCCGGCTGAGATTGGTTTCTTCTTTATTTTTCAAGAGATCTTTTAAGGCGAAGAGGAAAGAGGCACTTTCGTCAAGCCCCCAGCATAATCCTAAGTTTAAGAAACCTCGGTTCTTATCTTTTTTGTCGTTGAGGGCGAGGTCGTATTCTAAGAGGAGTTCAGAATTTCCAGAAAGTCCCTGACTTATAGCAAAAAAACCGTTCATCCCCCGGAAATAATTTAAGCCCCCGGCAAGATAGGTTCGGCTCACCGCCACTGAGCGACCAAAAACCAGGTAGAAGTTTTTTGCCATAAATTGGTAGTTATTAGAATCGGAGAGGTATTTACCAAATCCTTGAGAGTCAAAACCGAGGAGGAGGTCAAGGAAACCAAATTCTTCTTCGCTCAAAATCCTCAATTTTGCCTGAAATTCGGGTCTTTCCAGAAAGTCAGGTGTGCCGGTGCCTAAAATACTATCACCGCCGTAGGAAATGCCTAAGTTTATCCGGTCAAGGATCCCGACGCCGAAGTGTCCCAGAATTCCGCCCGCACCTTGCAGCCGGAAGTTTATTAAGTATTCCCCATGACCTAAGATCGTTGGTCTGGGGACATCAATGAAATAGGATTGAGAGAAAAGGAAGAGACTTAAAATTATTTTTGGCATAGGGGATTATAGGATAAATTCCCATTCCGTCAAGGGGAAATTTTTCGCTAGCGTATTAAAATTAAGATAGAGCCAATCCTCGCCCGAGAAAGATAAAGAGGTATCTCAAAAATTGGCCGGACGGGGAGGGTCTTTCAGAACACAGTCAAATATTAAGTGCTTTTGGGAGGGAGTCAAGCGATTTCTCACTTTTTGGGTGATGACAATCTCTGTGGGTAGTGAGAAATTGCTCAAATCATCCTTTGCCCATCGCCCAACGGGCGAGATAAAGGAAGGGGAAGTCAATGCCACCAATTACTCCCTTGGTGATTATCTGGCCGATGATTAAGGGGATGACCGGCTGGCGACCGTAAAAGGCTAAGGTGATGAAGAGGAGGCTATCCAGAGTTAAACTTAATATATCACTGACAACATTTCTCAGCCACAGCATCTTCTCTTTGGTTAAGCGGCGGAGGAGGTCATAAATGAAGGCGTCAAAGTTTTGGCTCAAAAGGAAGGCGATCCAACTGGCAATGGTGATGCGGGGAATGAGGGTGAAGATTTGGCGCCAGGCTTCATTCCCCGACCAGAAAGGAGCGGGAGGGAGACTGAGCCCGATCATTAAGAATAGATTCATAAAGATTTGGCTAAGGAAGGCGAGGAGAATCATCCTCCGCACCGCGATTTTACCGAATGCTTCATTGACGATATCAATTATCTGAAAGGTGAAAGGAAAGATGAAGACCGCAGCCGGAGCGGAGATGGAGAAGGAGCGGAAGTGGAAGGTAGTGATCTTGGTCGCTAAAATTTGTGCCATTGCCAAGTAGATGATGTAAAAGACCAGTGGTAAATCGGAACGGCCGTAAACTTTAATGTACCAACCGGAAGCATAACTGACAACGGCGAGGGTGAGAAGCCAGAGGAGGATTGCCAAAAGCATCTAATTCTTAGAAGACCTTACCCACTTGGAAATGGATCTCCCATTTTCTCGGTCGGGCATCAATACCGTAGCCGAAATCAACACCGACTAAGCCGACCATTGGGATCTCCAATCGGATCCCCGGTCCCAATCCCCTTTTCAGATGGGCGGGGTTAATTTGGGAGAAGGAATGGTAGGAGTTGCCCGCATCAAAGAAGAGGATGAAGGAGAGATAAGGTGCCAATTTTAATTTGTATTCCAGATTGAAGAGGAGGAGTGCCTTCCCCCCAATTGGATAACCGTCACTGCTCGGTCCTAAGTAACGGTCGGGATAGCCCCTTACTCCATCATCACCAATCCCACCGGGATAGAATTTCTCATAAAGAGGGATGGTATCGTTTTTCTTAACTTCGCCTATTAAGCCGAAGCGCGTGCGGAACATAAAGGAGAATTTCCAAAAGAGGGGGAAGTGAATCCTCTCTTCCCAAACCGAACGGAAGAAACGAATTCGGCCAAAGGAGAAGGTTTGGGAGAAACGGTAATAGGAACCGGCACTCGGATTATAGATATAATCTCGTGAGTCGCGAATTAAGGAAAAACCGGGTTGGATAAAGCCCTTTTTTATCGTATCGGAATAGATGGTATAAGGACCGGTTGGTTGATAACGGGAGGAGATGGAGCGGGGAGGAATTAGGGTTTGGCCAAATCTTAAATTGAGATAGCCGCGCAGGTAATCAAGAGGTAGGGGATAGGAGAGATCTAAATCTAAACTTTTGTCCTGTTTATCGTAATACTCATAAGGTTGGGTAAGGAGACTTAATCCAATCCCCGAAGAGATCGGCCGGTCAAAGAGGTAAGGTTCGGAGAAGCCGAAATTGAGATTGGTCTTTCTCCCTCCTTTCTCCAATTTGAGGGCGACCCTTTCCCCTCTGCCTAAGAAGTTGGGTTGGGTAATCTCAATATAACCGGTAAGCCCATCCTGTTTGGAGTAGGAAACACCACCACCTAAGGTACCGAAAGCCTGTTTTTCCTTTACCTGGTAGATTAAATCCACCTCTCCGGTCTCTTCGGAGACCTTCCGGTAATCAAGTTGCACATCTTCAAAGAAACCGAGATTGAAGATATTCCTCTGGCTGCGCAGTACCTCACTCCTCTTGAAGATTGTCCCGGGTAGGGTGGCGATCTCTCGCCGGATCACCTTCTCTTCGGTTCGCTTATTGCCCATTATTTTTACCAGACGAATCCGAGCGGGGAGGCATTCTTCAATCATCAGAAGTAAATTGACCGTATCTTCCTTGATCTCTTCTAAGGGGGTGATTAAACAATAGATGTAACCTTCTTCCGTATATTGGGCATACAATTCCTGAATTCCCTTATTCACCTTCTGGTAATTATAAACCTCTCCTTTCTTGAGACGTAGTTTCTTTTTTAGGAATTCTTCATTAAAGAGGCTCTCTCCTTCCAATTTAATCTCGCCCAGATAAAATTTCTTCCCTTCTTCTATCTCAATGGTTAAACTGACAAATTCTTTCTCTTCGCTGAGGTGGTAATCAACCACCTTTGCCTCTAAGAATCCCTTCTCCTTGTAGAGATTGGTAAGCCTTACTATGTCTTCCTTCAATTCTTCTTCCCGAAACCAACCCTTTCGGTACCATCTCTTCTCTTTATTCTTCATCACCTTCTTCAAGGCTTTTTCGGAAAGGTTTCTATTACCCAAAAACCTTATCTCTTTGAGGCGCATCTTTTTCCCTTCATCAATCTGGAAGTAGAGGGTGATCCGGTTGAGGGAATCCCTTTCCGACTTTAAGGTCTTCACCTTGGTTAAGAGGAAGCCCTTCTCTTTATAAAGGGAGAGGATATTCTGCTCCATAGTGAAGATTTTGTTCGGGGAGAGGATCTCCCCTGGTTTAGCAGTAATCTTCTCTTTCAGTTCCTTGGTTTTAATTTTCCGATTACCGGAAAATTCAAAACTTTTTAAGCAGGGGTTATCCTTCGTTTGAAAATGGACAATGATGCCTTCCTTCGTCTGGGTTGTTTCCACTGTGATCTCCGCGAAGCGACCCGATTTGTAAATGCGTTTTACCGCCTCGCTGATCGCTTCTGGTCGGTAAGGGGTGCCCGGTTCTAAACCGGAGAGTTCTTTTACTAAGAGGGGGTCAACAAATTCCGTTGTGGCGGTGATTTTGATGACGGTGGTGGGAAGGGGTTGGGAGAAGAGGGATACCAGAGGAAAAAAAAGAAAGACCATCCGACGAAGGGGATGGGAGAAAGACATTCTTTAACTGATTGGTAGTTCTTCGGGGGTTAATTCCCGAAAACGGAGGATATTCTCTTCCCGCTCAATGAGAATGGTGGCACCTTCCTTAAACTTCCCTTTTAGAATCTCTTCGGCTAAGGGATCCTCTACCAATCGGCGGATGGTTCTTTTCAGGGGTCGGGCTCCGTATTCCGGGTCAAAGCCTTCTTCCACCAGTAACTCTCGGGCGGCTTCGCTCAAAACGATATTCAACTTCTTCTCCGCCAACCTTTCTTGGATATCCCGCAGTTGAACATCAACAATCTTTTTCATCTCTTCTTTACCCAGTTGCCGGAAGACGATGATCTCATCAACGCGGTTCAAGAATTCCGGGCGGAAGACCCGCTTCACCTCCGTGAGGAGTTTCTCTCGCATCTTTTCGTAGGAGATCTCTTCGCTTTCCGGATGGAAACCCATCATCTGGGCACGCTTGATCTCGGCGGTGGCGATATTGGAGGTCATAATGATCACTGTATTTTTGAAATTGACCCTCCGGCCTAAGGAATCGGTCAATTGGCCATCCTCTAAGATTTGGAGGAGGATATTGAAGACATCAGGATGAGCCTTCTCAATCTCGTCAAAGAGGACGCAGGAGTAAGGTTTTCTCCGTACCCTCTCCGTCAATTGCCCCCCTTCTTCATAGCCGACATAACCCGGGGGAGCACCAACCAACCGGGAGACATTAAACTTCTCCATATACTCCGACATATCAAGTCTGATTAAGGCATTTTCGTGACCGAAGAGGAAGCGTGCCAAAACCCTTGCCAGTTCGGTCTTACCGACACCGGTTGGTCCTAAGAAGATAAAGGAGCCGATTGGTCTTCTTGGATCTTTGACGCCGGCTCGGGAACGGCGGATCGCCCGGGCGACCGCGCTGATCGCCTCATCCTGACCAACGATCCATTTCTTTAACTCCTCTTCCATCTTTAATAACCTTTGCGATTCGGATTCTTCAATCCGGGAGAGCGGGATACCGGTCCACATTGAGGTCACCTGGGCGATATCCTCAGGGGTGACCACTGGGAAATTTCCCGCCTTCTCCCATTCCTTACGTTTCTTCTTTAAGAGGTCGGTTAAACGCTTTTGCTCATCCCTTAACTCCGCGGCTTTTTCAAACTCCTGCGCCCTTACCGCTTCCTCCTTCATCTTCTTTACCCTTTCAATCTTCTTCTCGATCTCCTCCCATTCTTTATTCACCACCGGCCGCAAAAGTTTTACCCGAGCGCCCGCTTCGTCTAAAACATCAATCGCCTTATCCGGCAGGAAGCGGTCAGTGATGTAGCGGTCGGAGAGATAAGCAGCCGCTTCGATTGCCGCTTGGGTATAGATGACATTATGATGGAGTTCGTATTTCTCCTTTAAGCCTTCCAGAATTTTAACCGTTTCCGCCGCGGTTGGTGGTTCCACAATAATCGGTTGGAATCTCCTTTCTAAGGCGGAATGCTTTTCAATATATCTCCGATATTCCTCAAAGGTAGTGGCGCCGATGCATTGGATCTCACCCCGGGCTAAAGCCGGTTTTAACATATTGGAGGCGTCAATCGCCCCTTCTGCTGCCCCGGCGCCAACAATCGTATGTAATTCGTCAATAAAAATGATACAATCACCAGACTTAATGATCTCATTGAGGACCGTCTTCAATCTTTCTTCAAACTGCCCCCGATATTTTGTTCCGGCAACGAGTGCCGCTAAATCCAAGGCTAAAACCCTCTTATTTCTCAAAATTGGGGGTACCCGATTTTCCACAATCCTTTGGGCTAAACCTTCCACGATGGCGGTCTTTCCCACGCCGGCCTCACCGATTAAGACCGGATTATTCTTCTTCCGCCGAACCAAAATCTGGATTACCCTTTCAATCTCTTTCTCCCGACCGATGATTGGGTCTAATTTATCTTCCCGCGCCAGTTGGGTCAAATCCCGGGAGAAGTAATCAAGGGCGGAGGTCTTCGTCTTATGTTTAGGTGTGGAAATTATTCCTTCTCCCCCTAAGACCCTTAAAATCTCATTCCGCACCATCTCAATCTCCGCCCCTAAGGAAGTGAGGACTTGGGAGGCAATTCCCCGCTCTTCGCGCAAGAGTCCCAAGAGGAGATGCTCGGTGCCAATGTAGGAATGGTTCATACTCTTTGCCTCTTCAATTGCATAATTGAGGGCGGCGCGCGCTTCTTGATTTAAAGGGATTTCACCCACGACGAGTGCCTCTTGTCCATAACTGACCGCATTCTCCACCGCTCGGCGCAAATCCTCCAAATCAATGCCTAAGTTGGTTAAAACCAGAGCGGCGACACCTCCCCCTTCCCGAATGATCCCTAAAAGGAGATGTTCGGTTCCGATGTAATCGTGGTGCATGCGGCGGGCTTCCTGGCGGGCAAGTTGGATCACCCTTTTTACTCTTTCTGTAAATCTCTCTTGCATAATTTATCTTATCATAATATTAGACACCTGTCAATAGAATTTTGGTGCTACTTCGGTTTCAATTCGTGATAGGGAAAGCCCTTCTTCTCGTGCCAGCGTCTCGGGTTAGAGAAGTAGGTGCGGATCTCCTCATACTCCCTTTCCGTGATTAAGGTGATATCCCGAGGAATCCTTTTTGAGAGTAAGGCAGTCCGATTGGTTAGGGATAAAAGGGTACAATTAAGGGAGGCGAGTTCCTCCTTTCCTCCTTCTTGGCGGTCAAAGATGACAAAGGCGTATTCACAGATTCCACCCTTCGCCCGAATCTCCTCAATTGCCCTCTTTTTCGTCCAACCCTTAACTACGGTATCATCAACCAGAAGAACCTTTTTCCGGAAGAGTTCGTGTTCTTTAACCCCTTCTAAGAGGGGTGCTTCCTTATATCTTCGTTCCCGTCGGGCGAAGAAACTGGGTTTGGCAATCTTTTGGGCTAAGAGGGAAGCGAAGGAGATACTTCCGGCTTCAATGCCACAAATCAGATCAAACTCGTAATGGGCTAAAATTAAAGCGGCTTGGGAAATTAGGAAGTCAAAAACCCTGGGGTAATTGGGAAGACATTTGAGGTCAATATAAATTGGGCTCCGATTCTTTCTTCTATCCACCTTAAAAAATGGTTTTATGTCGCCGAGGCTAACCTTGACGGCGCCGATCTGCCAGAGCAAAGCGGCGACAATCTCCGGTAGAGTTCCCGAGACCTTCCTTCGGATATATTCCAAATCTGGTTTAATAACCCTTTGTTCCCGGAGGAGCCGAAAGAGGGGGTCAATAAATTCCACTGCCGCGGTATCCCGGCGGTCGCATTCAAAGGAGAGGCGGGTGGCGTCAATATCATAAATAAAATTTAGGTAGGCGGTTTCCCGATTGTTTAAGGAAATCGGGAAGATATCGGCATTCGCTTCCTTTTTCGGTTCGCCGATTCCTTTTGCCTTGGGGAAGATATGTCTCTTGAAGAGGCGGAAGAAGTCTTGGGCTAAAGGCTTTACTTCCTTTGGTTCAAGGAGAATGGGCGTGGCAAAACTGACAATCCCCCTTTTAATCTCAAATCCCACTAAGGGGAGTTCTACAAAACGCATTTCTTATTATAATTCAGATTTAGAGAAATGGCAAGGGCTCCTTTCATTTGGCATAATGTTCAAATCTCTAAGGGCGAATGCGACAAGAATACCGTCCCACCAAGGGAATCCAATCTGTTTTTACCCACTCAATTAGGCTTGGGATTAAAATCTCAATTATACTTCTCATTAGGTTCTTAATTACCATCCCGATTAGACCCTGTTTTATTATCATTATTAGGTCTTCCTTTATCTAACGGATCAGATATCGGATTAAAGGGGTTATTAGGCTCTCGCTTCCACTGATGATTTGGCTTCTGATAAGACCTTTAATTAGGCTTCCGATACCATCACCTGTATGCTACACCCAATTTTATAAAGATAAACCCCTCCTACCTCATAAAATTCCTATCGCTTAAATCAGATCTTATTTATTTAAGACCTACTTCTCCGCTAAAGCCTCCTTAATCTCCAATAGGACCTCCCTTAAAGGGATCTCCCCTTCCTCTTTTCCTTTAAGAGTTTATAGAGTTTTCTGCCAAAGGCATAATAGGCAAAGTGATAAATAACCGAAATTCCTCGCTCCTCCAAAATTTCTTTCACTTTCTCTTCCAAAAATAAGAGATAGTCGGCTATCCCTTTTAGGTGTCTCCTCTTCCCCTGAGGATAGTAAAGGGCATATCTTCTTACTATCTTTTCCAGTTTTTCAACCGGTTTTCTCTTCTTTATCTCAATCCCCATATCTCCTCCGGTAAGTTATGCCAAATAACTTAGATACATATTCTCTATTCGCCTTAAAGCATCTCTTTTTGGGGTTGGGATTAGAACCCAATACCCCTACATATAAATAACGGAAATACCCCCCATTTCCTGACATAGAATCTTTCCCCTTTATTTAAGCCTTTGCCTTTCAGAGACTTATTTTTGGCAGAAATGTTCCTTAATTGGTGTTTTTAGAATTACCTCTTGAAATTTGAAAATTGTATGTTAATATACTCTATGGAAGAGGTATTTCAAAAGATTGAATCTTTTCGAGAAGATATGATCAATCTGCAAAGGGAGTTGACTTCCCGGCCGGCGATTGGTCCGGAAAATGGCGGCAAAGGGGAGAAGGAAAGGGCGGATTTCTTAAAGGGTTTTATTAAGGATTTGGGTTTTGATTGGGAGGAGTATAATGCCTTTGACGAAAGGATTGGCTTAGCAAGGCCAAACCTGCGGGTGAATTTGCCGGGTAAAGAGAGGAGTAAAACCATCTGGATCATCACCCATCTGGATGTTGTGCCGCCCGGAAACCTTTCCCTCTGGCAGACCGACCCTTTCTCCGCAGTGGTGAAGGATGATAAGATTTACGGTCGGGGGACTGAAGATAATCAGCAGGAGATGGTCGCCTCCCTTTTCGCCTTAAAGGCATTAAAGGATTTAAATAAGAGGCCGACTTATGATCTCTCTCTTTTGTTTGTGGCGGATGAGGAGACGGGTAGTCGTTATGGAATTGGCTATCTCGTAAATAATTTCTCTCTCTTTAAGGAAGGTGATTTAATTTTGGTGCCGGATGCGGGAAGTAAGGATGGCGCTATGATTGAGATTGCGGAAAAGACTATCTTCTGGTTAAAGTTTATAGTGCGCGGGAAGCAGACCCATGGTTCCACGCCTCAGGATGGCTTAAATGCCCATCGGTTGGGGGCGCTTTTTCTCTGTCTTTTAGATAAGGAGTTGCCCCGGCGATTTAGGGAGAAGAATCGTTTATTTGAACCGCCCCGTTCCACTTTTGAGCCGACGAAAAAGGAGAGTAACTGTCCCAATATCAATACGATTCCCGGAGAAGATATCTTCTATTTTGACTGTCGGCTTTTGCCTGAGCATCCGCCGGAAGAGGTGAAGAGGTTAATTGAGGAGTTGAAAGAAGGTTTCACTAAGAAGTATGGCGGTGAGATTTCTTATGAGGTGGTGATGGCTGGGGAGTCAGCACCGGCCACATCTCCAAAGGCAGAAGTGGTGAAGAGGTTGAAGAAGGCAGTGAAAAAGGTTTATGGGGTGAAGCCGAAACTGAAAGGAATTGGTGGTGGCACTGTCGCCGCCCTTTTCCGAAAGAGAGGCTTTCCGGTTTGTGTCTGGGGAAAATACGAAGGGATGGCGCATCAGGCGAATGAATATTCGCTAATTAGTAATATGGTCCAGGATGCCAAGGTCTACGCCTATTATGCTCTCCTTTGAAATTCTACGGGAAGAACATTACTCCTTTGAGCGGGCGCTAAAGGTCTTAAATAAGTTTATCTTAATAAATAATTTTACCTTCCGTTTCTTCTCCGATTTCTTTTTTGCTCTGTGCGAACTCTTAACCGCCCACTTGAAGAAGGAGAAGATTCTCTTTGCCCATCTGGTAGCGGAGACGAATGGGCAAGAAGATACGCTCTCGCTATTTTTTGATACCGCCCTCTTAGACCAAATGATAAGAAATGAGATGAGCGCGGCGAAGGAGAGTTTATTGAAAAATGAGATGGGAGATTTTTCCCAGCATCTGGAGGAGTTTATCCTCTCTTTCTCCCGGCACATCTTCTATCAGGAGGAGGGAATTTTTGCTCGGGAAAGTTCCCTTTCCGAAAAGACGGATCAGAAGGTGGCAAAACTCTTTGACAATTGCCATCAACCACCTCAGGGGAAGAGACTTTGGGATACATTTCTTTTCCTTTTGCAGGAGATGGAGCGAATGGTTTGAGTTATGGAGATAAAGGATTTGGAGAAAAAGGTTAGTGAGAAGAGGAGAAGGTTGGAAGAGATTGAGCAGGAACTATTAAAACCGGAAGTTCAGAAGAAACCCGAACTTTTAGCCCTCCTCTCTCGGGAATATAAGGAGGTGAAGGAGTTATTAGACGACTTTGAAAGGTTAAAGGCGGTGGAGGAGGAATTGAAAGAGATTTCTCGGATTACCGGAGAGGAATGGCAGGAGGTAATAGAGAAGGAGAAGGTTTCCCTCACCGAAGAGAAGGAGAGGCTCTACCAAAAGGTGCTCAGTTATTTTCTTCCCAATGCTTCCAGTTTCCGAAAGAATTGTCTTGTGGAGATCCGAGCCGCGGCTGGGGGAGAAGAGGCAGCGCTCTTTGCCGCCGACCTTTTTCGGATGTATACAAAGTACATTGAGAAACAGAAACTTACCTATTCGGTTCTCTCATCAACCCCTTCGGACCGGGGTGGTTTTAAGGAGATAATTTTTGCGGTTGAAGGAGAAGATGCCTATGATAAACTCCGATTCGAACAGGGGGTCCATCGGGTGCAAAGGGTTCCGATTACGGAGGCGAGTGGCCGGATTCATACTTCTACGGTCACGGTGGCGGTTCTGCCGGAACCGGAGGAGGTGGAGGTAAATATCCGACCGGAGGATTTGAAGATTGATGTCTTTCGGGCTTCGGGTCACGGTGGACAACATTTGCAGATGACAGATTCTGCGGTGCGAATCACCCACCTGCCAACGGGAATTACTGTCACCTGTCAGGATGAGAGGAGTCAACATCAGAATAAGGAGAAGGCGTTGAAGATTCTGAAAGCCCGCCTCTTAGAAAGAGAAAAAAGAAAGAAAGAAGAGGCGATTCTAAGCGAAAGGCGAAAACAGATTGGCCAGGGGGAAAGGGCAGAAAAGATTCGCACCTATAACTTCCCCCAGAATCGGGTAACCGACCATCGGATTAACCTCTCCCTTTATAATTTAGGCGAAATCCTCAATGGAGAATTGGCACCGATCATTAAGGAGTTGAAAAAGAAAGAGATTGAGGAGTTGCTATGCTCCGAGAGTTGAGCAAAATCTATTCCCTTCCTTATGAAGATGTTGAGAACTTATTCCTTTACCATTATAAAATTCCCCGTTATCATCTCTATCTCTCCCCCCACTTATTCCCCCTCACCGAAGAGCTCTCTTTCTTATTAAAGAAGCGGCAGGAGGGCTATCCCATCCAATATCTGACGAAGACCGCCTTCTTTTTAGATTACAAACTTTATGTTGACGAAAGGGTCTTTATCCCCCGACCGGAGACCGAAGGATTGGTGATGTTGGTGGAGAGGGAATTGGGAAAGGAAGAGATAGAAAAAATCTTAGAGATCGGCACTGGTTCTGGTAATCTCGCAATCGGTTTAGCCCGGATTTTTCCCAAGGCGAAAATTTTTGCTACTGATATCTCAGAAGAGGCGCTGGCGGTGGCGGAGATTAACATCCGTCGGTATAATTTGGGAAAAAGGATTCGGTTAATAAAATCTAACCTCTTCACCGCTTCCGAGATTAGGAATTGCTCTTTTGACTTTATTGTCTCCAATCCTCCTTACATCCCTTCCGAGGAGATTTGCCGATTGGCAAGAGAGGTTAGGGATTTTGAACCGCGGATTGCTTTAGATGGGGGAGAGGGTGGCTTCTTTTATATTGAAAGGATAATTGAAGAGGGGAGGAGGTTTTTAAGGAGAAAGGGGCGGATATTTTTGGAGATTGACCCGAGGCATAAAGAGAAGATTCTGGTATTAGGGGTGAATGGGAATTTTTATAGAGATCTGGCAGGTCATATCCGTTATGCGGTAATCAGTTAAAATGAGAGAGCAAGGAGTGGGTATCGTTTTTAATCCGAAGAAGGAAGGGGTGAGGGAGGTTTTGAAAGAGGTCTCCACTTTCCTTCAAAAGAAGGGGGTGAGGATAAAATTTTTGCCAGGAGGAGAAAAATTTGGTTTCCGCCGCTATGTGGTCTCCAAAGGTAAATTCTTACGGGAGACATCATTAGTGATTGCCATCGGTGGTGATGGCACAATCTTGGCTTCCGCCCATTTGGTTGGGGAGCGGGGGATCCCCATAATGGGGATAAATATTGGTAGTTTGGGATTCTTGGCTTTCTTCTCCCCAAAAGAGGCATTAACCACCTTGGCGGATTTCTTGAAAGGGAAGGCAAAGGTTGAGGAGAGGATGGCGTTGAAGGTCTCCTTTCAGGGTAAGGAATATTTTGCCCTAAACGATGCGACAGTAAATATGGGGTATTCCTTGCGGGCAATTGAGGTGATTCTTTATTCGGGAAAGAGATATGTCTCTCGTTTTATTGGTGATGGGGTAATTATCTCCACACCAACTGGTTCTACCGCCTACTCTTTGGCTTGTGGCGGTTCCATTATCTACCCGACCCTATCCTGTTTTATCATTACGCCGATCGCTCCCCATGCCCTTTCCGCCCGGCCTTTAATTGTCCCAGCCGAAGAGGAGTTAAGGGTGGAACTGGCGAAAGATAGCGAAACGGGGTTTTTAGTGATTGATGGTCAGAGGAGGTTAAAAATTTCCCCCGGTTTTAGGGCAAAATTTCTTAAGGCGAAGAGGGGGATAAACGTCGTTGTGCCAACCCGAAAGGACTACTTCTCTATCCTCCGCCAGAAGATGCGCTGGGGTGGGAGGGGAGATGAATGAGATAAAGAGATACGCCAATGAAGTGATAAGGTTTGCCAATGTCCCCAACTTCCTCACCCTCTCCCGCCTTTTCCTTCTGCCCCTCATTTTACTCTTTCTCATTACCCAGCAGTTCCATTCCGCCTTAATTTTGATGCTTCTCTCCTGGCTTTCGGATGCCTTGGATGGTTTTCTTGCCCGACGCTTGAACCAGGTGACCGAGGTTGGTAAGATTTTAGACCATCTGGTTGATAAGATCTGGGTGGGGAGTGTCTTTGTGGTTCTGGTGCTGACTAAGAAATTACCATTTTCTATCGCTTTGGGTGTCATCATCCGCGATTTGTTGATTGTCCTCGGGGGCTCTTTTTTAATAAAAAGGGGGGTAATTCCCTATTCCAATATCTTTGGGAAATTGACCGGTTTTTTCTTTGCCCTGCTCATCGTCACTTACACCCTCTCTATTAAAATTATTGCCCAACCGGTTCTCTATATCACCTGGTCTTTACTAATAATCTCCTTTTTCAGTTATATCCCGTTTTTTATCAGGAACCGAAAGGGAAAAATTAAATTTTAATCAACTTCTTTAAGGATTTTCCGTTCCACATCAGAAGATAAACCCCGGATTTTAATTTCCGGAGATTAAGGGTGTAGTTTTTAATACCGATGGGAATCTCTCCTCTATCTACGATTAGGACCTTTCTTCCGGTAGGCTCAAAGAGCGCCAACTCTCCTTTAATTGGGGAAGACAGGGAAAGGTTAATTTTTAGGTAATGGGAGAAGGGATTGGGATAAATCTCTAAGAGAGAAGGAATTTTTTGGGAGAGTTCGGTTACTCCCAAGCGGACGGTCGCTTTGTGTAAAAGCCAATTTCCTGGGTCAAAGGTCAATTGGTTCGGTTCAAAAGATAGATAATAAGTGTTTATTTGGGGTGAGGTATCAATGGGTATGGTTAGTAAGACGGTATCGGTTGTTCCCTTTAAGAGGACTTGCACTGGGATGTGAAAGACGGTTGGTGCCAGGTTGCCATTATTCTGGGAAATATCTATCTCCACTCGGAAGGAATCGCCTTCTTGGGTTTTTGACCAGAGAACATTATAATTGGGATAACCAGCCAGATAGACCCATTCCCGGAAGAAATTTTCTAAGTTTAAGCCAGTAACCCTTTCTAAGATTCTTTTGTAGTCTTCGGTATTGGCACATTTATATTTGAAGGAGTCGCCATAGACCCGTAGCGCCCGGAAGAAAATTCCGGGATGAGCGGTAGTGTCTCCGATAATGTACCTTAACATATGTTGAAGCCAAGAACCTTTGCAATAGATATGGCCATAGGCGAATAGTTGATTGGGTGGTGGGTCATAAAGGGGAAAGCGCATACTGGCATCTTCCTGGAAATAGATATTCTTTCGGCTATTCATCAGATTTAAGAAATAGGCGCGACCGTTCCGATAACCAAGATAAAGGGCATCGGAATAGGTGGCAAAGCCCTCATTGAGCCAGATATTTGCCCAGTTAAAGCAGGTGACCATATCTCCCCACCACTGATGGGAGAGTTCGTGGGCGATCCCTCCTTCGCTTCCCTGAGTTACCCATTGCCGATGGACACCGGTCATTGTCTGGTGTTCCATTCCGCCCCAGGCAAAGGGATAGAGGGAGACCATACCGTATTTTTCAAAGGGATAAGGTCCATAAAGGTTGGTATCGGAGAAGAAGGTCATCATTAAAGGGGTATTGCGAAAGGAGTTGGTTGCGGCGATAGAATCTTCGGGCCAAATGTAATACTTAATCTCTAAGGATTCAGTTGGTGAGATATGATGCCAATGGGAAAAGGTGGCGTAGATAGAAGAGGCAAAGCAGATAAGATAGGTGGCGATTGGGTAAGAATGGCGCCAGAAATAGGTCTTTGTTCTGTTTTCCGGATTGTGGCTGACGGAGTCCAATAAGCCGTTGGCACAGACCGAAAAGGAATCGGGAACGGTTAAAAAAAGTTCTACGCCCCTTTCCGCTTTATCCCAAGGTTCATCCCAACAGGCAAACCAGGTTCTTGAATCAGAAGGTTCGGTGCAGGTATAGGCGATATTGTGTAAAGTATTGCCGCTTTTGGGATAGAATAAAAAGCCATTATTGGGAATTGATGGGTCGCGGTGGTAAAAGATAGTGATATCGGTTGATTCGCCGTATGGTAAACCCTCGTCCAAGGTGATGGAGAGATAACCATTACCAGTGGACCAAAGGAGATTTATCCCTTCCCTCTTTACGGAATCGCAGACCAGATCTGAGAAATGAAAGGAGAAGGTGTCTAAGATGGGAACAAGAGATTTTATTGTTACTATCTCCTTTGCGGTATAAGAACGCTCGCTCATCGGTAGATTTATCTCCAGATGATAGAAGCGAACATCATAGGTGTGGGTTGATTCGGCAAGAAGTTGATTTGGAGAAAATTTACCCGTATGCCAGGAGATAAAGAAAAAGAGTAAGAAGTTCATATCTTTTAAGAGCCTATTTTGAGAAAATTTTACCCCGTGAGAGAATTAAAAGCCTCTCTTTTTTGATATTTGAGATACTCGTTCTACTCACGGGGTAAATTATTTTTTACCAGGAACGGCGACCACCGCCCTTTCTTTCTCTTCCCCGGTAATCGGTTCGCGGACGTGCTTCATTAACCCGGATTGTCCGACCCATAAATTCTTTACCATTTAGGGCGGACATTGCTGCTTGGGCTTCTTCTCGGTTCGGCATCTCCACAAAGCCGAATCCGCGCGACCCGCCCGAGAATTTGTCTTTAACGACTGTGGCGGATGTCACTTCGCCAAAGGCAGCAAATGCCTTGCGCAGATCTTCATCCGTGGTCTCGCGCGCTAAATTACCAACATAGATATTCATACTGACCTCCATCAGTTTTTGCACCTATTGACCAAAGCGGTCTCTTCCGTTTTCGGAAAAATAAGTGCCAATTAATAACTAATATTATAAAGTAAATAAGGAAAAATGTCAAATAACAACAGTAAATGTGTTAAGACATGGTTACCAGGTTAATAAGGGTATTAAGGTAGTAGATGTGTTGAAATTATTTAATAAGTTTCTTAAAATAATAGGCGTTCAAAAAAGAATTAAAAGAGTAAGAGAATTAAAAAGGGGGCGCCTATGTTTCTATACAAAAAATTATACAACAAAATGAATAAAGAAGCAAGATTTAATTTAAGAGTGAAAATGATAGAAGAATACAA
>JBDRVQ010000018.1 GCA_039801905.1 candidate division WOR-3 bacterium
TTATGGCTAATGGGTTTAAACGATATGCTTTTTTCTCTTCTTTTCTGATGTGTAATCCTAAACTTATCTCGTTAAAAACAGAAACTAAAGGGATCTGGGAACGCTCGGCTCGTTCTTCTTTTGTTTCCTTCTCCACCTCTTCTTCTTTTTCTGCCCTTCGCTCTTTTGAAGAAAGTTTATCCGCAATAGATATTAAGTGGGCTTTCAAAATTTTATTCTCATCTCGGTCCTGGTCCTGGTAATCTTTTTTCTTTCCCGGCTGGCCATGGTATAGAACCATATCAATTAAACTCGTTGCATCATTAAAAATTTGGTTATTTTTTTTAAGTATATTACTTACAAAGGAAGCGCTCCATTTGGCATGACCGTGCCCATTTAGTTTTACATCTTTGAACTCCTCACATAGAGGTTCGCCTAAATAGAACTTTCCAATATCGTGTAAAAGGGCACCAAGGATTAGGGTAATTTGGTCAGGCGAAAGCATAAATTATATTAACTTAAAAGTTGGCTTTGTCAAGTGTTTTGAATAAAATATTAATGAGAGTAATATTTTTTCAGCCCGCCTTTTTCTTATAAGTCCTTGATTTATAATAACTTATTTGATTTGGGCTTAAAAATGGGGGGGAGTATAGGGGATGGTATCGGAGGTTTAATAAAAAGCCTAACTTTTAGCCTAATATAAGGGATAATGATGAGTCTAATTATCAGTCTAATAGAAGTTATAATCATTAGCCTAAATCATAGGCTAAGGAAAGGTTTTATTAGGGGTTAAATTCCCTTCATAATGAAGGACCGAAAAGGGGAACTAATTAAGGGAATAAGTGAAGGGATAATCTTGAGTCTAAACCGGGGTCTAATTGGTTATTTAATTAAGAGAGCCTTCCCGTCTCTCTTTGGGATAGGGGAGAGGCTTACTTATTTTCTTTTCCATCAAAGGCGAGACCTCGCCTCGCGGGTAGGATGCTCAGTTTGTATTTCCCAAAACCGAAGACCGTTCCCTTGCCGATGTGAATCCGCTCCCCAATTTTCAGGTAGGGGATGAATTCGGTCAAATCCCCCTCGTAGGTCACTTCGCCAATTAGCCCTTCCAGTTTTATTCTCCTCTCCTGCCGGGAGGAATAACGGGTGAGGTCTAAAATCTGGAAATTGGTCCTTCGGGTCTTTATTGCCATCGCCTTTTTAATTAAATCTTGGTAAGCAATGGGAAATGGAACCGGGGAATGGAAATAGGAGATGAGACCAAGCCGCCGGAGGAGATTTCTCATAACGATATGGAAGTCTAAATTTTGTGCCGTCTTCCCTTGATAGATAATTCGCAATGGGGTGAGGAGTTTAATTTTTATTTCCTTGACGGGTTTCCTGCGCTTCTCAATTTTTAACTCCTCTTCTTTAATTTTGCTCTTTATCGTTTTTGTTTTGCCATCATAGATAATCTCTTTCCCTTGGTTAAGGGATTCAATTTCCAATCTTCCCCGGTCCTTGCCCAAACCTTTTTGTGCCATCTCTTCAAAGGAGTAGATGAAATAGGGGAGATAGTCAATCGCCTTACCCAAGAGGATGAGGTTAAAGGAGAAGGGGTCACCCGTCTGATATTCGGTCTTATTTTCTAAGGGTGGTTCCAGGAGGAAGGGATGGGGGACATTTGGGTATTTCCGCATAATCTCGGAGTTCTCAGGCCTTGGGGTCTCAAAGATATAGGAGTAGACGCATTGGGCTTTTAAGAGACAAGCAGAACATTCCTTCTCCGGAAAGGGGCAGGAAACTTTGCGGAAGGCGAGACCGAAGGCACCCCGAAGGAGAAAGCCTTTATAGGGAGGCAAGGTCATCTTCTCCTTTGCCTTCATTTTTACGGAGAATTCGGCAATTCTCACCTTCTATTATAGTTATCCTTTTGAGAAAAGGCAAGTTGACAATCTCTATTATTTTATTAAAATTCCTTATGGAAAATAGGACGCTTTCCGCAATTGGTTATCTTCCCTTCTTTTTCCCTCTGCCTTTATATTTTGGCAAGGAGGATGAGTTCTCCCAATTCCACGGCCGGCAGAGTCTCGCCTTACTCATCTCTTTAATTGCCATCTGGATTTTAATCTGGCTTATCGGCTTAATCTTCGGTGGGATTTTGGGTCATATCTTTATCGTCGGGATTTTTTTTAAGATTATCAATTGGCTAATAAAAAATATTGTTGGTAGTTTGGTCTCAATTATTTATATCATCTTGGTGATCTTAGGGATGGTAAATGCCTTGCAGGGTAGGTGTTGGGAGATTCCAGTAGTTTCGGTCATTGCCCGGCGATTAAAAATTTAAGTCTTCGGGATTTATAAAATCCTTACGGATTAACTCCATTTTCTTATGTCTGATAAGATATATTATGTAAACTAACAAGGAAATGGAAAATAGGGTAATCTGTGGTATTTTGTGGCATTTAATCTCCCCTATTTATGACCAATCTGGTGGTTCGTAGTTTGGTGCTTCTTTGGTGATGATGATGTCGTGGGGATGACTCTCCTTTAACCCCTCACTCGTAATTTTAACAAAGCGTGCCTTTCGGCGTAATTCCTTTATATCCTTTGCCCCGCAATAACCAAAACCGGCTTTTATCCCACCAACTAATTGGTAAATCACTTCTGATGCCTTTCCCCGGTAAGGAACCCGGCCTTCAATCCCTTCGGGAACGAATTTCTTTGCCTCCTCCTGAAAATATCTATCTTTGGAACCCCGCTTCATCGCATCAATTGAACCCATCGCTCGGTAAATCTTATATCTCCTCCCTTCAAATAGGACCTCTTCTCCTGGACTCTCGTCAGTTCCGGCGAAGAGATTGCCAATCATTACGGTATCCGCTCCGAAGGCTAATGCCTTTACAATATCCCCGGAATATCTTATCCCGCCATCAGCACATAAAGGAATCTTCTCTCTTTTAAGAACCGAATAGGCGTCCATTATCGCGGTAATCTGGGGAACGCCAACACCGGCAATCACCCGGGTGGTGCAGATAGAACCCGGACCAATTCCCACCTTAACCCCATCAATATCAAGTTTCAATAGTTCCAAACAGGCTTCCTTTGTTGCCACATTGCCGACAACGATATCAATATCTTTATATCTCTTTCTTAAAATCTTTGCCTTCTTAATTACCATCTCGGAATGGGCATGGGCGGTATCAATCACTAAGGCATCAACCCCCGCGGAAACCAAGGCTTCAGCCCGGGCTTCGCAATCCTTACCAACACCAACCGCCCCTGCCACCCTTAATCTCCCTAAGGAGTCAACAGTGGCGTAAGGGTTTTCCAATTTTTTGATAATATCCTTGGCGGTGATTAAGCCTTTTAAGTAGCCCTTACTATCAATAATGGGCAATTTTTCAATCTTCTTCTCTTTGAGAATCCTTTTCGCCTCCTCTAAGGTTATCCCTTCCAAAGCGGTAATCAAACCTTCCCTTTTGGTCATCACCAGTTTCAGTTTCTTATTACCATCGGCTTCAAAGAGTAAATCCCTTTTGGTGACAATTCCTAAAAGTTTACCCTCTTCATCCACAATCGGCACTCCAGAAATTCCGTACTTTTCCATCAAATCCCGACAGTCCCTTATCGTATCGTTTGGTTTCAGGGTGAAAGGGGAAAGTATCATTCCACTCTCTGCCCTTTTTACCTTTATCACCTCTTCTGCCTGTTCGGCAAGAGAAAGGTTTTTATGAATTACCCCAATCCCCCCGGAGGTGGCTAAGGTGATTGCCATCCGCGCCTCGGTCACGGTATCCATCGCGGCACTGACCAGGGGGATATGTAAAGGGATGGAACGGGAGAAGCGGGTTTTAAGGGAGACATCCTTCGGTAGAACCTTGGAGCGATTGGGCACTAATAATATATCGTTGAAGGTTAAGGCTTCCCGGATCTTCCCTCTCACTTTTATCTCTGAGTAATTAGTTCCTCAATCTTATTCTTAATCTCCACCATCTCCTCCTCACCGAAGCCAACCTTTCTCAGTTGCGTCTTACCCCTTTTGTCAAGAAGTATAAGTGTAGGAATGGCTTCAATTTCGTACTGCTTGGCGACCTTATCATTACCGATAAGAATTGGGTAGGTGATATTTAACTCCTCTTGGACCTTCAAAAGGTCGGTCTTTTCATCCAAACCAATCCCTAAGACCAAAAAGTTTCTATCTTTATACTCCTCATAGATTTTAACTAGTTCCGGAATCGCCCGCCGGCAGGGTGGACACCAGGTTGCCCAGAAGTCAAGAAGGACAACCTTACCTTTCAGTTTGGAGAGGGTGATATTTTCACCGGCGAGGGTGGGCAGGGTAAAATCCTTTGAAGACTCCAAGAGGCTTTTTTCTTTTAACCCGCAAAAGATAAAAAGTAGGAAGAAAAAAAGTAGGATCTTTTTATTCATCCTTTTCCTCCTTTAAGAAATTTTCTATCTTCTCTTTTAAGTATTCCTTGGGGCAGGCACCGATCACCTTATCAATCACCTTCCCTTGTGCAAAAAAGATTAAGGCCGGGATACTCATGATGCCGTATCTTTCCGCCAGTTCCGGCTCTTCGTCCACATTCACCTTCCCGATTTTCACCTTCCCTTCGTATTCCTTCGCCAGTTCTTCAATGATGGGGCTCATCATCCGACAGGGTTGACACCACTCCGCCCAAAAGTCAATTAAGGCTAAGGGGGAGTTTATAACTTCACCAAAGTTTTTCTTATTGATTTCCATATTTATTTATAGATAAAATTTATTAAAAGTCAACTACCGGAATTTCTTCTTTTCTAAGAGGGTATTGACATAAGAGAGACCGGCTTTGGCATCGTCTCTTGCCACATCGTTGGGATAATCTTTGAGAAACTTCTCGTAGACCTCTTTTGCCTTTTTATAATTTCCCAAATTCTTATAACAGCGGGCGGCGGCAAGAAGGGCGGGTGGGGCAAATGGTGACTTCTTGTAAACCTGGGCAACCCTCTCGTAGGTCTCCCCCGCTTTCTTATACTCTTTTACCTCTTCATAACAATTGGCAATCCCCAAAAGGGAACTGGGAGAAAGGAGGGGATCTTTCTTATTTTTATTGTAAAACTGCATAAAAGCCCTCCTTGCCTCGTCGTAGCGTTGGGTGTGGAAGTAGATATTACCTAAATAGAATTGGGCTTTGATTCCCAATTTTTGATTCGGGAAACGTCGGACAATCTCCAAAAATCTCTCCTCCGCTTCTCCGAGATTGCCGGTGGAGTAAAAACCCAATGCCTCTGTGAAGCGAACGGAAACTTCTGGATTCTCTTTCGGTTTTGAAGAGAGGAAGAAAATAAGAGCGACAATTACCGCCAGAAAACCACCGACAATCATTAAAAATTTTTGCCGGTCCCGGTAATAAAGAGAAAAGAACTTTGCCACATAGTCCTGTAATTTATCTTCCTTTATCTCTTTCATTCTTTTTTATAAAATACCCCTGGTGAGAGTCGAACTCACGACCTACGGTTTAGGAAACCGTCGCTCTATCCAACTGAGCTACAGGGGCGTATAATTATTATAAAAAATTAAAGGTAATTGTCAAGGTAATTGCCAAGGATAGGCTTTCAAAAATCAAGCCGATGCCAAAATCACGGAGTTAAATTGGAAGAATTTAATAAATAAAGAAGGGATTTTTCAATCCAAAGCCTAACTAAAAGTTTAACCGGATGTAATTGGGAGACGGATATAAGGGGAATTGACATTTCCCCCAAATGTGATAAATTTCCTTTTATATTTATGCGCATCTTAGTAGTGGGCGGTGGTGGTCGGGAGCATGCGCTTCTCTATTCTCTGGCGCGCTCTCCGGATACAGAACTATTCGCTTGTCCGGGAAATGGAGGAATTTCCCAGATTGCCCAGTGTTTTCCTATCCCCGCCGATGATCTACCCTCCCTTTTGGAGTTTGCCCGGGAGAAAAAGATTGACTTAACGGTAGTCGGTCCGGAACTCCCCCTTGCCTTAGGGATTGTGGATGTCTTTGAGAAAGAAGGGCTTTTCATCTTCGGACCGAATAAAGAGGCTGCCCGTTTAGAATCGGACAAGGGGTTTGCCCGGGAATTTATGCGGCGATACGATATTCCCATTCCGGAATTTTTCGTGACCGAAGACCCCAAAGAGGCAAAGAGGGTCGCTAAGCATCTTTTCCGAAAGAGTCCGTTCCAATCCTGTGTCATCAAGGCGAGTGGTTTGGCAGCAGGGAAAGGGGCGTTTATCTTAAATTCTATAAAAGAGATAGAAGAGACGATTGACGACCTAATGGTTAAGAAGACCTTAGGTGAAGCGGGAAATAAGGTAGTGGTGGAAGAGTTTATTCTGGGCGAAGAGGCATCTCTAATCGCCTTCACCGATAGCGAAACAATTTTACCCTGTCTCCCTTCTCAAGACCATAAACGCCTTTATGATCACGATGAAGGTCCGAATACCGGTGGGATGGGTGCCTATGCCCCAGCACCATTAATTGACGAGAGAATCTATAAAAAGGCAAACGAAAAAATTTTCTTACCTTTTCTGAAAGGGCTAAAAAAGGAAGGGATTATTTATAAAGGGATAATCTATGCCGGAATTATTGTCAGTAATGGTGAACCTTATCTCTTAGAATTTAATTGTCGGTTTGGCGATCCGGAGACCCAAGCGCTTTTACCTTTGTTAAAAACTGATTTGAAAGAAGTGATTATCAAAACAATTGAAGGAAAATTGAAAGATTTAGAATTGATTTGGGAGGAAGGCTATGCCTTAAATGTCGTTTTAGCCTCCCGGGGGTATCCGGGCCATTACGAGAAGGGGAAGTTAATTAAAATTCCGGAAAGATATGAGAAGGCGATAATTTTCCATTCGGGAACGGTAAAGAAGGATAACGAGTTCTACACCGCCGGGGGTAGGGTGATCTCGGTCACTGGTTTAGGAAAGACCCTTCTTGAGGCAAAGGAGAATGCCTATAAGGTTTGCGAAGAGATTCAATTTGAGGGGAGGCATTTTCGGAAGGATATTGGGGATAAGGGGATAAAAAGGCTCAATGAAAAAAGAAAAATGGCGTGATCACCCAAAACTTATTAAAAAGATAAGGGAGATAAGCGAGGTCGGGGTTGTCCTCCTCCCTTACCGGCAAACAAAAATTTTTGTCTCCAAAGAAAAAGAAAAATTGCCTCTCCCCTCTCGCCTCCTTTTTTCCGCCGAAGCGCTGAGAAGAGAACTGCCCAACTCGCAGGTAGAAGAAATCCTCAAAAAAATTTTCCCCGCCTCCCTCCTCTTTCACTTTAAGGAGAAGGAATACCTAACTCTTGCCTCGGACCCAATCTTGGAGAAAATTTTTCCGGAAAGCGAAGAAATTTTCTTATCGGAATGGGAAGAAGAAAAGAATTGGGAAGTTGGTCTCTGGGTGGAAAAGGAGGCGGAGAAGATAAAACCTTTTACGATTCTCAATGTCCAAACTAATCCCTTCCTTTTGGAAAAGAAAGGGGAAGTTGGGATATTAGAGATTGAGAGGGCAATTGGCGAAAAGATTAAATTAGCCCCTTCCCTTATTTTTTCCGTTCTCATTGTCTGCACCGGCAATACCTGCCGGAGTCCAATGGCTAAGGGGATACTGGAAAATCTCTTGAAAGGAGATAGAGTCTTCATCTATTCTGCGGGCACCAATGGCTTAAAAAACTCTCCGCCCTCTGATTATGCCCAAAAGGCGGTAGCAAGATTTGGTGGGGATATCTCGCGCCACCTCTCTCAACCATTAACCAAGGAGATGATTGAAGATGCGGACCTGATTTTGGTGATGGAAAAGAGGCATCTTCTAAGAATAAAGGAGATGGTGCCGGAGGCAGAAAGTAAAACCTTTATGCTTTCCGGTTATCCGGAAAAGGAAGGGGAAGATATCCTTGACCCAATCGGTCTCTCTTATGAGACATTTTTAGAAGTGGGTGAAGAGATGAAAACCTATTTGGCAAAAGTCGCTTTGGATATAAAGGAGAGGTTATGATAGATAAATTTTTAACCGAAGAACAGAAGATGATAAAAGATTTGGCAAGAAAAATTGCCGAAGAGAAGGTGAAACCAATTCGGCAGAAATTGGATGAGACCGGTGAATATCCTTATGAGATAATGAAGGAGTTTGCCAAGGCGGATTTATTCCGAATTTATATCCCGGTAGAATACGAAGGGATGGGGGGCGGTGTTTTTGAGATGTGTCTGGCGGTGGAAGAGATCTCCCGCATCTGCGGTGGGGTGGGCGTTTCTTATGCCGCCTGCGGGCTAGCCGCCTTTCCCATCATCCTCTTCGGCTCAGAAGAGCAGAAGAAAAAATATCTCCCCCGGATTGCCCAAGGCGAGATCTGCGCCTTCGCCTTAACCGAAGCCCAGGCGGGTTCTGATGCCTCTAATGTCCAAACGACCGCCCGGCGCGAGGGAAATTATTATATCCTCAACGGCACAAAGCAATTTATCACCAACGGCAGTGTTGCCAATATCTATGTGGTGATTGCCGCAACCGATAAGAAGAGAGGGGCAAGAGGTCTCTCGGCATTCATCGTTGAGAAAGGGACCCCTGGTTTCAATTTCGGTAAAGAAGAGAATAAGATGGGGATTCGGTGTTCTAAGACAACCGAACTAATCTTTCAAGATTGCCCGATACCAGAGGAGAACCTTTTGGGAAGAGAAGGGATGGGATTTATCATCACGATGCGCACCTTTGACAAGACAAGGCCCGGGGTTGGTGCCCAGGCGGTCGGGATTGCTCAGGGCGCCTTAGAAGAGGCACTGACTTATGCCAAAAACCGAATTCAATTTGGTCAACCGATTGCCTCTTTTCAAACAATTCAAAATTATCTTGCCGATATGGCAACCGAGATTGAAGCGGCAAGGCAACTGGTCTATTATGCGGCAAAGGTTTGCGACTCCGGTGCCAAAAATATCTCCGCCCTCTCTTCCATGGCAAAACTCTTCGCTTCCGATGTGGCGATGCGGACGACCATCAAGGCGGTCCAAATCTTTGGCGGTTATGGTTATATGAAAGATTACCCAGTAGAGAAGATGCTGCGGGATGCGAAAATTACCCAAATCTACGAGGGGACAAACGAAATCCAAAGACTAGTCATCGCCTCCGAACTACTAAAAGGGACCGCTTATCCAACACTTTGAAATCCTTAATTTATCTTTTAGCAATCTCTTTCCTCTTTGCTGACCACCCTGTCTTCCGCAAGGAAAGATACGAGAAGATCTTAAAGGAAAAACCGGATAATCCAGAAGTTCTTAGGCAATTGGGAATGACCTATTTTAAGTTGAGGGATTTTGATAAAGCAGAAGAATATCTTAAAAAATCTTTAAGCCTCTCCCCTACTTTTGAGATGAAAGTCTGGTATTATAAAGCGAAGGCGAAGTTAGCAGAAGGAAAAGAAAGAGAAGTGAAGAGGTTAAAAGAAGAGATAAAGAATTTAATAAAAGAGAAGAGTGAAGAGAATTTAACGATTGCCTATGAGGTCTTCTCAATAATTGATACCAATCAGGCAAAAATCCTCAGTGAAGAGATTGTTAAAAAATTTCCCGAATCAAAAACCGGTTATCTCATCCTCGTCCACAACCTCTTCTATGACAGCCTCTATCCCATCTGGAATAACGATACCTTAAAAATCCAGTATCTGAACCGCTTCTTAGAGAGGTATCCCAAGACCGAGTGGCGCTTTACTGCTTACCAGTATCTTTTAACTTCTCTATTCTATTTAAAAGATTATCCTTCTTTAATTACCAATATGGAAAGGATGTTAAAAGAGGATTCCCTAAATCCCCTCGCCTATAACTTTGCCGCCAATCTTCTTCTGAGAGCGGAGACTTTAACGATGAGGGCAAAAGAATACGCAAGGAAGGCAAGAGAATTGGCACCGGGATTTAAGAAGTTTCCTAATCTCCCCGAGGAGCAGTGGCAACTGCAAAAACCCCGTCTCTTACCGGATGCCAATTTCAATTACGCCCGGGCATACTTCCGCTTGGGAGATTTGGACTCCGCTGAGATTTATGCGACAAAAGCGATTGAAGGGAGTAATTTTGATTTAGATAACGATGCCACCAGTTCTCCCTATTATTACCTCTTGGGGCAAATTAAAGAGAAGAAAGGAGATCTTGGAGAGGCAATTAAAAATTATTGCCAATCCCTGATTGAAGGTGATGTGAATAATTTCTGGTCAAAAAAATCGGACTCCGCCCTCAAGAGGATCTTTAAGGATACGACAGAGATTCTTCCTACTGCCCGGAAAATTTTCCGTTACCGTGGACCAACATTTCTTGACATCACCGAGCAGGTTGGTCTTAAAGAGCGAAGAGAGACAAGGGTTGCCTTCGGCGATTACGATAACGATGGTTATGAAGATTTACTTCTCAATGGCTGTAAGTTATTTAAGAATATTAAAGGAAAGGAATTTCAGGAAGTGAGTGCCGGCGCGGGACTGGGCAATTTTTCTTCCGGTGGTGGTCTCTTTGCCGATTTTGATAATGATGGCTTCTTAGATATCATCGCTTGTGGCGGCGGGGAAAAAGGGGACAGAATCTTCAAGAATAATGGCGATGGCACTTTTACCGAGATGACCGAAATCGCCAATGTTAGTGATTCTTATCCCACCGAAGGCTTGGGAGTTGGGGATTATAATAATGATGGCTTCTTAGATATCTATTTTGCCAACTACGAAGACTGGGCAACTCACAAGTATTTCCCAGATTTTCTTTATAGGAATAACGGTAATTTCCAATTCACCAATGTGACGGAATCGGCTGGCATTATTCCCCCGTTTAAGGAAGACCGGGCTGGTCGGGGTGTTAACTGGTGCGATTATAACGAAGATGGTCTAATTGACATCTATGTCTCAAACTACCGTTTGCAAGAGAATTTCCTCTGGCACAATCTGGGAGATGGTAAATTTATTAACCTTGCCCCCAAATTAGGTATCGCGGGGGATGAGACCCTTGACTATTATGGCCATACGATTGGCTCGGAGTGGACGGATTATGATAACGATGGCGACTTTGATTTAATCACTTGTAATTTAGCCCACCCCCGTTATATTGAATTTTCTAACCGGACAAGACTTTACCAGAACCAAGGAGCGCCCGATTATCAATTTATTGATAAGAGAAAGGAAGCCGGGATAAAATATGAGGAGACCCATTCCGAACCCTGCTTCGGTGATCTTGATAACGACGGTGACTTAGATTTATACCTCACCTCGGTCTATGAGAATAGAAGGAGTTTCTTATACGAAAATGATGGAAAAGGTAAATTTTTTGACATTACCTATTTGAGTGGTACTCGGGTCTTCAACGGCTGGGGCGCTGCCTTTTGTGATTTTGACAATGACGGCGACTTAGATTTAATTGTTGGTTCTGGTTCCGGATTAAAATTCTTTGCGAATCAAACCAAAAATAAGGGCAATTACTTAAAGATAAAACTGGTTGGTCAGAAATCAAATAGAGATTGTATTGGGGCAAAAATTACTGCCTATTACCAAGATAAGATAATGGCCAGGCAGGTGGAAGGAGGAAAGGGAACAACCAACCAGAACTCTTTAATTATCCATTTCGGCTTCGGGAAGTATAAAGGACCGGTTAAATTGGAGATAAAATTCCCCTCGGGAAAGAGAAAGGTCTTAGAAAATATAAAGTTGAACCAACTCTTAGTTGTTTCCGAAGAATCGTAACTTTTATTTAATCACCAGAGTTTAGTTTTTAAGAGTATTCATTCGGATTAGGGATTACCAATGAATCCGATGGCACAACCAAAATTGGTGATAATCTCTTCGCTATCTTCCGCAGGGATTTGGCATAATGACTGCGAAAGGATAAAAGCCCCACTCTTCCGGTTTCAAAGTTTTCAATTATTTCGGCAAAGTTCGTTTCCGGAGATAAGAAATAGAAGAAAAGTAATGAGTTAAGGAGATATTCCACTATCTTCCTTCTTCAATCTTTCCCCGCATCGGCACAAAACGGACATAGTCAATATAGTTGGTATCAATCTTTGCCCCTTTCTTTATAAATAGGGTCAAAATCTGCACCCCTGGTGTCCGTTCATAAGGGGCACAGATTTTTCCTCCGTCTTTCAATTGTTCTAAAAGGGGTGGTGGGACTTCCGGAACGGCACAGGTGATAATTATCGCATCAAAAGGGGCATATTCGGGCCAACCTTCAAAACCATCCCCCCAGCGCACAAATATATTCTCATAACCCATCTTCTTCAAGCGCTCCTGAGCGGAACGAGCCAAACTTTCAATTATCTCAATCGTATAGACTTCTTTACAGAGGTGGGCTAAAATTGCTGCCTGGTAACCAGAACCGGTGCCGATCTCTAAAACCTTCTCTTTCCCTTTTAATCCCAATAGTTCAGTCATTAAAGCGACAATATAGGGTTGGGAGATTGTCTGTTCCTCACCGATTGGTAAGGGATAGTCATTATATGCTTCATCCCTTAAATCTTCCGGAACAAAAAGATGACGGGGAACCTTCCGCATCGCCTCCAAGACCCTTTTGTCTTTGACCCCCCTTCTCTCAATCTGCTCCTTGACCATTATCTCCCTTAATTTAGTATAATCATTTTCTTTTTTCACTTTTTTACCTCCACAGGTTAAGAATAGAGAAAAAGATAATAATAAGGATAAGACCTTCATCGCCGACCGACCATCTTTAAAAACTCCTCTTCGGTTATCACCTTCACCCCTAAGGTCTGCGCCTTAGCCAATTTTGAGCCCGGCTCCTCCCCACAGATTAGATAATCGGTCTTTTTGGAAACGGAAGTGCTCACATTCCCCCCCAGCGAGATTATCAACTCGTGTGCTTCATCCCGGGTGAAGTTTTTTAGGGTGCCGGTGATGACAAAGGTCTTACCGGCAAGAATCTTCTCCTTCTTCTCTTCGGCTAAATTTACCCCTGCCTTTTTTAACTTATTGATCAAAACGAGATTATTCTTGTCGGCAAAGAAATTTTTTATACTCTCGGCGATGATTGGACCAACTCCCGAGATCTGAGAGAGTTTTTCAAAGGACGCCTTCGCCAAATCATCAATGGATGGGAAGTGATGCGCTAAAATCTGTGCCCCACCAATTCCCACATGCCTAATCCCTAAGGCATATAAGACCCGGTGGAAGGGACGATTTTTACTCTCTTCTATCGCTTTTAATAAGTTACTTACAGACTTCTCCCCCATCCTTTCCAAATTTAAGAGGTCTTCCCGCTTTAAGAAATAGAGGTCGGCAAAGTCTTTCACCAAACCCTTTTCCACTAAGACATTGACCAATTTCTCTCCTAAGTTTTCAATATCCATCGCCTTCCGGGAGGCAAAATGTTCAATCCTTCTTTTAATTTGGGCAGGACAAGAGGCATTAACACAACGGTAGGCAACCTCTTCTTTCTCTTTCACCACATTGCCTCCACAGACCGGACACTTTTTGGGAATTGGGAATTCCTTCTCTTTACCAGTTCTCTTCTCTTTAATCACCTTTACCACCTGGGGAATAACCTCACCCGCCTTTTCTACCAAAACCGTATCATTCACCCTTATATCCTTCCTTCTCATCTCCTCAAAGTTATGCAATGTGGCGCGGGTGACGGTCGTTCCGGATAAAAAGACCGGTTCAAACTCCGCCACTGGGGTTAAGGTACCGGTTCTTCCTACCTGGACATAGATTCTTTTGATCTTTGTTGTCGCCTGTTCCGGTGGGTATTTATAGGCAACCGCCCAGCGCGGACTTTTTATCGTCTCCCCCAACTCCTCCCGGTGGGCAAAATTATTAACCTTAATCACAATCCCATCAACCTCATAAGGCAGTTCCCGTTTTTTCTCCTTCCATTCCTCACAATAATCAATCACCTCATTAATCGTGGGCAGAACCGGGGAATGGGGAATTACCTTAAAGCCAATCTTACTTAATTTTTCTAAAACCAAGTTATCCGATTGGTACTTCTCACTCGGGGGCTTTGGTACCGTATGGATGAAGATATCCAACTTTCTTCTTGCCACCTCCTTTGGGTCTAAGAGTTTCAAACTGCCGGCACAGGCATTTCTGGGATTGGCAAAGAGCGGTTCCCCTTCCTCTTCCCTTTCCTTATTCATCTCCAAGAATTGTTTCTTTGTGATAAATGCCTCCCCCCTCACCTCCAGATTTAAAAAATCTCTCTCTTCGGTGAGAAGCCGTAAAGGAAGCGTCTTTATCGTCCTTAGGTTCTGGGTGATATCATCACCGTGGATACCATCACCCCGGGTTGCCCCTTGGACAAAGATACCATCTTTATATTTTAAGGAGACCGCCACACCGTCAACCTTCAATTCGCCAATGTATTCCACATCACTCACCACCTTCTTAATCCTCTTGTCAAATTCCTTCAATTCTTCATAGGAATAAGTGTTGTCCAAAGAGAGCATCGGTGGCTCATGGGTGACGGTGGGAAACTCTTTAATCGGTTCCCCACCAACCCTCTGGGTTGGGGAGTCGGGAGTAATTAAATCAGGAAATTGCCTCTCTAATTCCTCCAATTTTTTTAGGAGCATATCATATTCGTAATCGGAAATTACCGGATCGTTTAAGACATAATAACGGTAGTTATGATAGTTGATCTCTTTTCTTAACCGGGCAATCTCCGCCTTTGCCTTTTCTCGGTCCATATTTAATTTTAATCCAGAAATTTTTAATGTCAAGTTCTCGGTTCTCATTTTTTCTTTAGAACTCTATCAAAAATAAGTTATTATAAATCAAAGGCTTATAAAAAAGGAGAAAATTTAGTGTCAGAAAATGGGGGGTATTTCCGTATTTATTATAGAGGGCTATGGAGAAGTTAAAAGAAATTATTAAAGATTTTCCCCTTTTGGAATTAAGTCGCTCGCCTTTGGCGAAGTCTCGCTCGCCGAAGGCAAAGTCTCGCCTCAAAGAGGCGGATAAGACTTTTATAATTATCAGAAGGAGGTGCTATCGGGTAAGTAGCAGTTAAATAAAAATATGGCGTTAAATTGCAAAAACTTTATCAAACAGGAGGGGTTTATCTTTATAAAAAGGGGTGTAGCATACAGGGGATGGTATCGGGGATTTAATGGAAGGCATAATCTAAGGTCTAAGAAAAGGCATAATTTTAGGCTTAATCGGAGTTTTAATAGAGGGTTTAATTGAGGATTTAATAAATAGTCTAAGAAAGGTTATAACCGGGGGTATAATTAGAAACCTAATTCAGAGTTTAATAGAAGGGATAATAAAGAGTTTAATCCTATGTCTAACTATGGGTTTAATCCGAAGGGAAAATGGAAGCCTAATTGAGAATGATTAGTGGAGAAGAATAATCTTCTCTTTTGAATAGAGCCCTCGCTTTCCATCCGCTTCCAATAAATGGGTAAAACTTTTCCCAGATGCGCATCGTATTTGCCGGATGAGTGTTGATGTAATCGGTCCAGCCGGAATAGGTGATGAGAAATTGATTACCTATCCCGTGTGCCAATGAAGGCGAAATCTGATTTCCTTGCCGGTGGGAAGAGAAGTCGTTTAGATTGACGACACATCACCGGACAAATCCGCGGGTGTGAATCGCCTCAGATATCTTTATCGGTTGAGCCGGATTGGAGACATTGATGACATATATCCCACAACCAGAACCCAAAAATGCTAATTACTCTAATAAACCTCATACAAAAATCACCCACCTAAACTTTTCATTTGTCAACCCAATAATCTCCTTAATTCAAAAGATAAAGGCATTGACGATACCTACTTAGAACTTGAAAAATTTTTTTTCTCATTTATAATTAAAGATCTTGGGGGATCGTCTAACTGGCAGGACGTCTGACTCTGGATCAGATAATCGGGGTTCGAATCCCTGTCCCCCAGATAGAAATGGATTACCGCCTTGCTGCTTTCCTTGCTTTCCTGCTCTGGGGCATCTGGGCATATTTTACTAAGGTCTTAACTCAACATATTAACCCCGGTATCCTTTCCTTAGTAACCTATATCGCCCTCCTCATCCCACTCTTTTTGTTCTGTCTTCTCACATCAGCCTTCACCTATAAACCAATCCTATTATACGCTATCCCCATCGGGATTGTCAGTGGCATCGGAACCGCTCTTTTTTATTATGCCCTTGCCCGGGGTCCAGCCAATGTTGTCCTTCCTTTCACCTCTTTATATATTTTAATCCCGGTGATTTTGAGCACTCTCTTCTTAAAGGAGCCGTTAACCAAAACGCACCTCCTGGGGATTATCTTCTCTCTTTTAGCGATTTTCTTCCTCTCCCTAAAATGACAGAAATTGATTTTTTGGTTATCTCCATCATAATTTTATCTGTTTTCTTGGAGGCAAAGGAGGGATTTTTTAACTCCCTAAAAGACCTCTTGAGCGCCTTAGGAAGTATTTTTATTGGCATCATTACCTATCAGATAACCTATCGTCTCTCCTACTCCTTTAATTTGGGGATTATCTCCTTTCTGGTCTCTGCCTTCGGTTTTTTAATTATTATTTACCTTGTCTTTCGGAATAAGAAAGATAGAGGGAAATCTCTTTTTTCCCGAATTGGCGGCGGGATTTCTGGCTTTTTCTTAGGAATTGGTGCCTCCCTTGCCACTCTCATCATTCTCTCTCTATTTTTTCCGGTAGCGGTTGAGGAGGCAAAATTGGGGAATAAGATTTTGGATCTCCTGCCTAAGATTTATTATTTGGCTGACCGCGTTGATTTACAATTTCCGATGCTAAAAAATGCCTATACCAAAGAATGGGAGAATTGGGATGGGCAATTTCGAGAAAGGATAAACTTTTCCCATTTAGACCGAAGCACTTGTATTCAATGCCGCGGAAAGGTGAGATTTGAGGGCTATTTCCGAAAAGGTGGGGCTTTGGTTTCACCTCTTTTTATTTGCGAAAAATGCGGAAGAAAATCGGATGGTTGCCAAACATTTGAAGGCTTTCATAAGCTTTATAACAAATGCCCAATTGATATCGCCCAAAAGGGGATGCTTTTAGATTGTGGGGTCTGGGCAAGCGGTGTCGGGGTATTTCCGAAAGGTCAGTGTCCGGTTTGTGGTAAAAGGTTACTTTCTGATTATCGGCATTGACTCTATTTATTAGCAAAATATAATTTTTTCTCAGGAGGATCAGATGGCTAATTCTAAATTAACTTCTTGGTTGGTCCTTTTGGGCATAGTTGGTTTTATAGCCTTCTTCTTAATCCCAGAGAATTCTAACGGAGAAAACTTCCCCACCCACCCTTGGAGTCACTATCACGCCAATCCCCAAAGAACGGGTCTTTCCCAGTTCTCGGTTGGCGATTCCTTTGAAATCCTTTGGACCTTCAATGTCGGAGCGGAGATTTCCGGTTCCCCAGTAGTTGATAATAGGGGGAGAGTTATCTTTGGGGCGCGGAATGCTCGCCTCTATTGTCTAAGTCCCAATGGGGAGATGCTTTGGACAACACCTTTAAGTTATACTGTCTGGTTCTCCACCCCAGCTCTGGATGACAGTGGGAATATCTACATCACGGATGGCCGACATCTATTTAAGATTGATTCCGGGGGGAGAATCATCTGGTCCTGGCCGGGGCATAATAACCTTTCCATCACCCATTCGCCGGTGATTGGTAAAGATGGCAAAATATATTTTGCTTGCTATTCTGATTCCCTCTATGCCCTAAAACCCGATGGCAACTTGGACTGGGCTGAATATCTAGGAAGGGATGTCAACTCCTCGCCCACGGTGGGTCATGACGGCCGAATTTATGTGGCAACCACAAGAGGCAATGGACCTTGGCACCTTTGGGCATTCAACCCCAACGGCACCGTGGCTTGGGTTATGGCTTTAGAAAGTGGTGTTGAATTTGCGACACCCGCGGTTGGTCCGGATTCCACAATCTATGTGGGTGCGGGCCGGTATCTTTACGCGGTGAGAGCGGATGGCACTTTAAGATGGCGTGATAGTTTAGGAGCAACGATTCAAACTTCACCTGCGGTCGCTAACGAATCTACCATCTATGTCAATACCGGTAGTCTTTATTGTCTTGACAGCCGTTCGGGTGCCCACCGCTGGGTTTTACAGAATTTAGTGAGTTATTTCTCTGCCCCCGCGGTTGATGCGGAAGGAAATATCTATGTCGGTTCCGATAGGACATTTTACATTATCAGTCCCGAGGGAAGAATCCTTTGCTCCCGGACGATTGCCACGAGCCAAAGCCTCTTCGCTTCACCAGCGATTGGACCAAATCAAAGAGTATATTTTGGTCATATGAATGGTCTATTCTTCGCCTGTCAAGGATATGGCTCTACCGCGGTTCGGGAAGGAGTGGCAAGTAAAAGGGAAAGGGAGATTTTGATTATTCCCAACCCTTCTGTAAATTCCGCGAAAATTCTTTACCGGGTCTCGGTTAACGGAAAAGTCTCCTTAACCCTCTATGATAAATCCGGAAGATTAATTGCTAACCTAATTGATAAATCTCTCTCCCCTGGTTTTTACTCAATCAACCTTTCCCCGGATAATCTACCAAAAGGTGTTTATTTTCTTCACTTCAAAAACGGGATTCGGAGAGCGATAAAAGAAATAATTTTTAGGTAGATTTCTCTTGTGGTTGACAAAAAGGAAAATTTTATCTATTATTCTTTTATGCCGACATAGCTCAGTGGTAGAGCAGGGGTTTTGTAAACCTCAGGTCGGGGGTTCAAATCCCTCTGTCGGCTAAAAATAAAAAATGGGCAGGTACCCAAGCGGCCAAAGGGGGCAGACTGTAAATCTGCTGGCATTATGCCTTCGGAGGTTCGAATCCTTCCCTGCCCATGCGGGTGTAGCGCAAAGGTAGCGCAACGGCCTTCCAAGCCGTTGGTTGCGGGTTCGAATCCCGTCACCCGCTTGTTGACTTTTTCTAAAAATTTGTTATATTTGACTTTTAGAAAAAGTTTAATATAATATTTTATGCCCATGTAGCTCAGTCGGTGGAGCACATCCTTGGTAAGGATGAGGTCGCCGGTTCGATTCCGGCCGTGGGCTTAAAAAAGGAGAAAAAAGGAAAAGGGAGGAATATACATGGCTAAGGCGAAGTTTGAAAGAAAAAAACCACATTTGAATATTGGAACAATCGGACATGTGGACCACGGCAAAACGACGCTTACGGCGGCTATTACCCTCTGCTTAGAGAAAAAGGGGTTAGCGAAATATACCCCTTATGACCAAATTGATAAGGCGCCCGAAGAAAAGGCACGAGGTTTGACAATTCAATTAGCCCACATTGAATACGAGAGTGAAAAGAGGCACTACGCCCATATTGACTGCCCCGGGCATGTGGACTATATTAAAAATATGATAACCGGTGCCGCGCAGATGGACGGCGCAATTCTTGTCGTCTCCGCTCCGGATGGACCAATGCCTC
This sequence comes from candidate division WOR-3 bacterium, assembly GCA_039801905.1. Taxonomy (NCBI): domain Bacteria; kingdom Pseudomonadati; phylum Caldifarciminota; species Caldifarciminota bacterium. The sequence goes on from JBDRVQ010000018.1 coordinate 19,340, forward strand.
AGACCCGGGAACACGTCCTCTTAGCCCGTCAGGTGAATGTGCCCGCGATTGTGGTCTTCTTAAATAAGATTGATATGATGTCCGACCCGGAACTGATTGAGGTGGCGGAATTAGAAGTCCGAGATATCCTAAATAAATACAACTTTCCAGGGGACGAAATTCCATTCGTTCGGGGAAGTGCCCTTAAAGCCTTAGAGTGCGGCTGCGGGAAAGATGAATGCCAATGGTGCGGACCAATCTTCCAGTTAGTGAAGGCGGTTGATGACTATATCCCCATCCCAGTTCGTGATCTTGACAAACCATTCCTGATGCCGGTGGAGGATGTATTCTCAATTACCGGAAGAGGAACGGTGGTTACCGGAAAAGTGGAAAGGGGAAGGATTGTTCCGGGAACCGAAGTGGAACTCATCGGCTTCGGCACGCACATTAAAACCGTCGCAACGAGCATTGAGATGTTCCGCAAGGTGCTTGACGAAGGAGTGGCTGGGGATAACATCGGAATTTTGCTCCGGGGTGTGGAAAAAGACCAGGCATTGCGCGGGATGGTAGTAGCAGCGGTCGGTTCTATAAAACCGCATAAGAAATTTGAAGCTCAGGTTTACGTTCTGAAGAAGGAAGAAGGTGGTCGCCATACACCATTCTTTAATGGTTATCGACCTCAATTCTACATCCGGACAACCGATGTCACCGGTTCCATTCAATTGCCCCCCGGTGTAGAGATGGTGATGCCGGGAGACAATGTAACCCTCCAAGTGGAATTGATCTCTGAGGTCGCCTTAGAAGAAGGTTCCCGATTTGCCATTCGGGAAGGTGGAAAGACAGTGGGGGCGGGAGTGGTGAGCAAAATTATTGAATAACGATGAGGGTATTAATTCAACTAGCCTGCGCTGAATGCAAAAGAAGGAATTACTCAACAACCAAAAATAAGAATAAGCAAGAGAGATTGGAATTACGGAAATATTGTAAATTCTGTCGCAAACACACTGTCCATAAAGAGGTTAAATAGGCCAGTAGCTCGAACGGTTAGAGCACCGGACTCCAAATCCGGGGGGTGGGGGTTCGAATCCCTCCTGGCCTGGTTGAAAGTATCTTAAGAATAATTAGATGATATTTAAGAGAATGTTTGATGCGGCAACTAAATACTTAAAGGAAGTGATTGGCGAGTTAAAGAAGGTGAGTTGGACGAGTAGACGCGAGTTATTCCTGGCGACTTTGATGGTGATCATCCTTTCCTTCATCCTCTCCATCTTTGTTGGCTTTTTTGACTTCCTTTTTTCGGGTTTACTCCGCTTAATCCTACGATAGGAAAATGGCATTTTATATCATCCATACCTATACCGGTAAGGAAAGGAAGGTGAAGGAGATCTTGGAGAAGAGGATTGCAGAGTTGAACTTAAAAGAGATAATCCACCAAGTAATTTTACCTTCGGAGCGGGTGCTGAAAATAAAAAAGTCGGAATTTGTGCCCGAGGAAAAGAAATTGTATCCGGGATATCTGATTGTGGAGATGGAAGAGAGCGAGGAAGCCTTTAAGTTGGTCAGTTCGATTCCCGGAGTTACTCATATTTTAGGCACCCGAAAGAAACCCCTCTCTCTCACTGAGGAAGAGGTGCAAGAAATCATCCAGCAGATAGAGAAAGGGAAAACGAAGGCGACACCGGAAGCTCCCTTCACCAAGGGAGAGACGGTAAAGGTAATTTCCGGACCGTTTAGTGGTTTCGCCGGAACTGTGGAGGAAATCTTTCCCGAACGGCGGCGGGTCCGGGTAAATGTTACCATTTTTGGTCGCCAAACACCCGTAGAGTTAGATTTTGTTGAAGTGCAACCTATTTAGGAGTTGATATGGCAAAAAAACAGATTGCCTTGGTCAAATTACAAATCCCCGCCGGACAGGCAACACCGGCGCCCCCGGTTGGTCCAGCATTGGGTCAATACGGAGTCAATATCGTTGAGTTTTGCAAACAGTTTAATGCGGCGACCCAGAAAGAGACACCGGGAATTATCATCCCTGTGGTCATTACCATTTATCAAGACCGCACCTTCACCTTCATTACCAAGAGTCCACCCGCTTCCGTCCTTCTCAAGCAAGCCGCCGGTTTGGCAAAAGGTTCGCCCGAACCCAATCGGGCTAAAGTGGGAAAGATTACCCGGAGTCAGTTGCAGGAAATTGCAAAAAAGAAACTTGCCGATTTAAATACCGACGACTTAACGAAAGCGATGCGGATTATTGAAGGAACCGCAAAACAAATGGGGATTACGATTGAGGAGAGTTAAGATGAAACGAAGTAAACGTTATCGGGAACTTCTAACAAAAGCTAAGGGCAAGGAGACCTATTCTTTAGGAGAGGCAATCCGGATGGTAAAAGAATTAGCTAATGCCCGTTTTAACGAATCGGTTGATGTGGCAATCAAACTTGGCTCCGACCCTAAAAAACAAGACCAGATGGTTCGCGGCTCGGTCCTTTTACCTTACGGCACCGGTAAGGAAACAAAAGTGTTGGTAATCACGAAGGGTGAGAAGGAGAAGGAGGCAAAAGAGGCGGGAGCGGATTATGTCGGCTTTGAGGAATACTTAGAAAAGATAAAATCGGGTTGGCTTGACTTTGATGTTTTAGTTGCCACCCCCGACGCTATGCCGGAGGTGAGTAAAATCGGAAAGATTTTAGGTCCCAAAGGGTTGATGCCCTCGCCAAAAACCGGAACGGTAACCTTTGATGTCGCCTCCGCCGTAAAAAGTTTGAAAGCGGGAAAGATTCAATTCAAAATGGATAAAACCGGAAACGTTCACGCGATGATTGGCAAAGTATCCTTTGAAACAGAAAAGTTGGAGAAAAATCTCTTGGCCCTAATCAGTGAACTGTTAAGATTAAGACCCCCGAGTGTAAAAGGGCAGTATATCCGTTCCTGCTATTTATCTTCCACTATGGGACCTTCTTTTAAGTTGGATGTCAAAGAATTGATTGATTTATCCCGAAAGGAGAGTTGAGATGAGAAAAGAGCAAGTAATAGAAAGAGTAAAAGCACTTCTAAAAGATGCAAAAGGGATTTACTTTGTTGATTACCAGGGGATTAAGACCGGGGATTTAAATACCATTCGGAAAAAGTTGCGAGAATCAGCCATCTCTTTCTCAGTGGTGAAAAACCGGTTAGCGGCAATTGCCTTACAAGAATTCGGAATTCTGGATAAGGCTCTCCCCTTCTTAAAAGGACCGACTTCTATTCTCGTTAGCCGAAATGATGAAATTGCCCCGGCCCGTCTTCTGAAAGATTTTCAGAAAAACTACCCTTTTAAATTTAAAGGGGCGATTATTGAGAAAGAGGTCTTCGCGGCGAATCAGTTTGATCTCTTAGCCAGTATCCCCTCCCGACAAGAACTACTTTCCCACCTTTTCTCTTCTCTCCTCTCCCCTATCGCCCAATTAATAGCGCTTTTGGAAGGTCTCCTGAACGATCTTATTGCCACTCTAACGGAGATGGAAAAGAAAGGTCATTGACAATTTCCGAAAAGTGCTTATAATTCTAAAATCAAAAACATTTGACAATTTAGAAAAAGTGAAGTATAATAAAAATTTATGGAGGATAACATGCCAACGAAGGTAGAAGAGTTGGTTAGTATGATTGAGCAATTGAGTGTGAGTGAACTTCACAGTTTAGTCCAGGCTTTGAAGGAGAAGTTTGGAATTACCGGTTCCGTCTTTATGCCCCAGGCGGCGCCCGGACCGGTAACCGCACAGCCAGCAACGGAAGTAAAGGAGGAGAAAACCGAATTTACGGTGTCTCTCATCTCGGTGGGTGATAAGAAAATTCAAGTGCTCAAAGAGTTACGCGCCCTCACTAATCTTGGTTTAAAGGAAGCGAAGGACTTGATTGACAATGTACCAAGTATTATTAAACAAGGAGTTAATAAAGAAGAGGCAGAGAAGATAAAAGCAAAATTGGAGGAAGTAGGGGCGAAGGTTGAAATAAAGTAAGACAATAGATGCCGGAAGCAGGTGGGATTGATTCTTGATTAAGGGGCTCTAAAGAAAATGAAAAAGTATTTTGCGAAATTAAAACATTTTTGGGATATACCACCATTATTATCAATTCAGTTAAAGTCTTATCACTCTTTTCTCCAGATGGATACCCCACCGGAAAAGCGGAAATGCGAAGGTTTGGAGGCACTCTTCCGGGAAGTCTTCCCAATAGAAGATCCCCATCGGAATTTCGTTTTAGAATACATCTCCTACGAATTCGCCTCACCCACTTATACAATTGAAGAAGCGATTGAAAAAGGACTAAATTATTCCGTACCACTCTATGTCAATTTTCGCCTTATCCGCCGCGCACCATCAAAGGAGGGGTATCGGACAAAAGGTGTTGTGGAGCAGAAGATTTTTCTAATGGACTTTCCCCTCATGACGAAGCAGGGAACCTTTATCATCAATGGTATCGAACGGGTCGTTGTCAGCCAACTCCACCGGGCGCCGGGTCTCTACCTCCAAAGAGAGGAGGGGGAGGAATCAATCCTTTTAGTTCCCCTCCGGGGTGCTTGGTTTGAAATGCGGATTGATGCTAATGAACAGATGGTTGTCCTTTTAGACCGACACCGCCGAATTCCAATTTTTACCTTTTTCCGAGCGCTTGGCTTTTCGCTGTCGGAAATTTTTGAGAAACTCTTTTCCGTAGAAGAGAAAGAGATAGAGGTTGGGGATGTGATTGTGGAAAAGATTACCGGAGAGGAGGGAAGGGTTTACTGTGATGTGGGCGATGAAGTAACCACCGGGATTTATGATTTTCTTACCACGAAAGGGATTAAAAAAGCGAAGTGCGTACGGAGGGATACTCCCGGCCTCTCTGTCATCCTGCAGAGTTTAAAACAAGATTCGACCACCTCCAAAGAAGATGCCTTAAGAAAAATCTACCACCGCATCCGAGGGATTGCCGCCCATTCCTTAGAAATTGCCGAAAGTGTCGTCATGGGAATTCTTTTTGATAAACGCCGATTTGAATTGGGGAGCTGTGGACGGTATCGATTGAATCGGATATTTAATGAAAACCTCCCTCTTACGGAGACGGGTTTAACCCGTGACGATATCATCAAAATGGCCAAGCGGGCTCTCCTTTTCCACCATCGGCTTTTACCTCCAGATGACGTAGACCACCTGATTGCCCGTCGGGTGCGAGCGGTTGGGGAACTTTTAACTAACCATTTCCGAATCGCACTCCAGCAGTTAGCCCAAAGTATTCGGGAACGCGCCGCTCTGTTGGAAAATACCCAATTAACACCCCACGAATTAATTAATACTCGGGGAGTATCTACCCTTGTGATGAAATTTTTCACCCAAAATCCCCTCTGCCAATTTATGGAACAAACTAATCCCCTTTCCAGTCTTATTCATAAGAGAAGAATCTCGGCTCTCGGTCCCGGAGGGCTGACTAAGGAGACAGCCGGTTTTGAAATTCGGGATGTCCATTATTCCCATTACGGACGGATCTGCCCCATTGAGACGCCAGAAGGCCCGAACATCGGGTTAATAAATACCATCGCCACTTATGCGGACATTAATGAACACGGTTTCATCACGACACCCTATTGGAAAGTTAAGGACGGTGTTGTGACGAAAGAAATTCAGTACGTGAGTCCGGACGAGGAAGAAGAGCTAACTATTGCGGCAGTGGACACCCCAATTGATGAAAACCGAAGAATCGTCGCCAAAGAGGTGATTGCCCGTCGGCGCGGAGATGTGATTACTGTCCCCCCGGAGGAAGTTACCCATATGGATATATCTCCAAAACAACTATTCTCCCCTTCCACCATCCTTATTCCGTTTTTAGAACACGATGATGCCGACCGAGCCCTCATGGGAGCGAATATGCAACGTCAGGCGGTGCCTCTTTTAATGCCTAAAAGACCTTTGGTGGCAACGGGAGTGGAAAAACGCTGGGCGGAGGAATCAGGTTTTTTACTTTTAGCCGAGGAAGATGCGGAAGTAGTTAAGGTTGATGCTTCGCGCATTTTACTCCGGACCAGTTCTGGACTTAAGGAAATGCGTCTCCAAAAATTTTTTAAGAGTAATCAGTATACCTGCCATAATCAAAAACCGGTAGTGAAAGAAGGGATGAAAGTAAAGAAGGGAGATTTATTAGCCGATGGCGCGAGCACCGATCAGGGAGAATTAGCCTTGGGAAGAGATGTCTTTGTGGCTTTCCTCCCCTGGCGGGGATACAATTATGAAGATGCAATATTAATTTCGGAAAATCTTTTACGTGAGGACGCCTTTACCTCCATCCAAATTTTGGAATTTGAAATCCAAGCCCGGATGACCAAGTTAGGACCAGAAGAAATTACCCGAGATATCCCAGGGACCCGAGAAGAAGATTTAGCCAATTTGGACGCCTTCGGGATCATCCGGATTGGGGCAGAAGTGATCCCCGGTGATATATTGGTGGGAAGGATCACTCCCAAAGGGGAAACGGAATTTACGCCGGAGGAGAAGTTACTCCGAGCCATTTTTGGAGAAAAGGCGGAAAATTATCGGGATACTTCCTTACGGGCGGAACCGGGGGTATACGGAACGGTGATTGATGTGAAAGTACTCACCCGCCGGGATGATAGTAGCCTAGCCAAAGATGTCTTTAAAAAGAGAGAGATGCAACTTCTAAAACAATACGAAGAGAAGAAACTTTTTGTTCAGAATCGGCGGGACGACCGATTGCGAAATATCCTTTTAGGGGAAGAGGCAGCGGTCAATGTGAAAGATAATAAAGACAACATCCTTCTCCGGAAAGGGGAGAAATTTACCGAAGACTTTTTCCGCTCCGGAAAGATCAGCAAGGTAAAAGATTTTGACCGGATTGTTGAATCCGAAAAAAAGTTAAAAGAGATTGCCAATGTCTTGAAAGAATACGAAATCGAGAGAAAGATGTGCGAGGACGAACTAGCAAAAGGGAAGGAAAAATTATTGCAGGGAGACGAACTTCCCCACGGAGTCTTAAAATGGGTCAGGGTCTTCATCGCCCAGAAGCGGCGGTTGAGTGTCGGTGACAAGATGGCTAATCGCCATGGAGGTAAGGGTGTCGTCGCGAAAATTTTGCCCGTGGAGGATATGCCTTTCTTAGCCGATGGCACACCAGTAGATATGGTTGTCAACCCCTTAGGTGTACCTTCAAGAATGAATATCGGTCAAATTTTAGAAACTGTTTTAGGCTGGGCAGCGAAACGTTTAGGCTATCAGGCAATTGCTCCGCCGTTTGAGGGACCGTCCGTAGAAGAGATAAAAGAAGAATTGAAAAAAGCGGGGCTTCCCCCTGATGGAAAAGTTACTCTTTACGACGGGCGTACGGGTCTCCCCTTTAAGGAAAAAGTAGTGGTTGGTTATATGTATATGATGAAACTTATCCATATGGTTGATGATAAAATCCATTCCCGAGCGGTTGGTCGGTATTCTTTAATCACCCAGCAACCCTTAGGAGGTAAAGCGCAATTTGGTGGTCAGCGCTTTGGGGAAATGGAAGTCTGGGCATTAGAAGCCTACGGTGCCGCTCATACCCTTCAAGAGATGCTCACCATCAAATCCGACGATGTGGAAGGCAGGACCGAACTTTTTGAATCCCTTTTCAAAGGGAAATCGCCACCGGAACCAAAAATCCCTGCCTCCTTCTCCGTGTTGACTAAGGAATTACGGGGCCTCTGTTTAGATTTAATTCCGGAAAAGATGAAAGAAGAAAAGGAGAAGAAATAATGGAAGAGATATTCAAAGACTTTGATACCCTCCGACTCACCCTTGTTTCTCCGGAATTAATTCAAAAGTCAGTAAAAGAAAAAGGGTGGTCTTGGGGGGAAGTAACAAAACCAGATACTATTAATTACCGGACGCAAAAACCGGAAAGGGATGGCCTCTTCTGCGAAAGAATTTTTGGTCCGGTAAGAGATTACGAATGCAACTGTGGTAAATTTAAAAAGATTCGGTATAAAGGAATCATCTGTGACCGGTGCGGGGTTGAAGTAACCCTCTCTAAAGTCCGGCGGGAGCGAATGGGTCATATAAAACTGGTGGTACCAGTGGCTCACGTTCTTTTTTATCAGGTTCCTCCTTCTAAAATCGGTCTTCTCTTAGATCTCACCATTAACGAAATTGAAAGCATATTAAATTACGAAGTTTACGTCGTTTTAGAACCGGGTGCTTCTCCCTACAACCGCGGTGACCTCTTAGAGGAAGAGGACTATTTGGAAATCAAGGATAAATATGAGAAATTCTTTGCCGAGACGGGAGCGGTTGCTTTAAAGTACCTTTTGTCAAAATTGGACTTAGATGATTTGGCGGCAGACTTGAAGGTAAGAATGGATCGGGAGCCTTCCAAGCGATTTTCTCTCCTTCGGCGGTTAAAGGTTGTGGAAGCTTTCCGGAATTCCGAAGTGAAACCCGAATGGATGATATTAGAAGCGATCCCCGTCATTCCTCCCGATTTGAGACCCTTAGTGCCATTGGAAGGCGGTCGTTTCGCCACTTCTGATTTGAACGATCTTTATAAACGAGTAATCGTCCGGAACAATCGCTTAAAACATCTTTTGAGTATCAAAACCCCCAATATCATTCTAAAAAACGAAAAAAGGATGTTACAAGATGCGGTTGATGCTCTTTTCTCTAACGAAACCCGCCCCCGGCCAGCAAAGGGAGCAGGGGGAAAAATTCTCAAATCCCTCTGCGAAACGCTCCGCGGAAAACAAGGCCGATTCCGAAGGAACCTTTTAGGTAAGAGAGTTGACTATTCTGGCCGTTCGGTCATCGTTGTTGACCCAACACTCCGTCTCCACCAGTGTGCCCTGCCAAAAGAAATCGCCTACGAATTATTCAAGCCCCTCATTATGCGGAAGTTCGAGGAGAAGAAATTAACCGAGGGGGAAAACGCGGCTAAACTTCTCCATAAAAAATGCCCGCCCGAAGTCTGGGAAATTTTAGAGGAGATCACAAAAGACCATCCTGTGCTCTTAAATCGTGCCCCGACCCTCCACCGACCTTCAATTGAAGCCTTCTTCCCCGTTCTAGTAGAACATCGGGCAATTGGGATTCATCCTTGTGTCTGTCCACCTTTCAATGCTGATTTTGACGGGGATACGATGGCGGTTCATCTTCCTCTCACTCCAGAGGCGATTTTAGAATCGATGCTCCTGCTTCTCGCACCTTTTAATATCCTCTCGCCGGCTCACGGCAAGCCACTAATGGTTCCGACCCAAGATATCGTAGCGGGTATCTACTATCTAACAAAACTCAATCCCCAGGCGAAGCGGATCGATAGGGTTTATGCCGATTTTAATGAAATTATCTCCGCTTACGAATTGGGTGAGATGGAATTGCATACGATGATTAAGTTTCGCTACAATAATACGGATTACGAGACAACTGTCGGCCGGGTGATCTTCAATAAGATTCTGCCCGAAACCCTCCGTTTTGCTAATGACCTTTTTAATAAAGAGAAACTCGCCTCCCTAATTTATCAGTGCCACCGAAAGCTAGGAAGCGAAAGGGCGGCCAAACTCCTTGACGACATCAAAGACTTAGGGTTTGAAATTGCCACCATCGCCGGCATCTCCATCGGAATGGATGACATTGTTGTTCCCAAGGAGAAACCAAAGATCTTAAAAGAGAGTGAAGAAGAATTAAAGCGTCATTACCACAACTACCGCCGGGGCCTCATTTCTGAAAGTGAGAAGTACAACTTAGTAGTTAGCACCTGGACCCAGGCTGCGGCGCGGGTGGAATCGGCATTGATGAAAGCCTTGGAAGCAGATAAAAGTGGCTTTAACCCCCTATTTCTCCTTTTAGATTCGGGCGCCCGGGGTTCCAAAAGTCAGGCAGTTCAAATCGGTGGAATGCGCGGATTAATGTCCAAACCCCAACGGAAAATTGTGGGCGAAGAAATTATTGAAACCCCAATCAAAAGTTCTTTCAAAGAAGGGCTTTCGGTTTGGGAATATTTCATTTCCACCCATGGGGCGCGTAAAGGATTAACCGACACCGCTCTCAAAACCTCTGAGGCAGGTTATTTAACCCGCCGCTTAGTAGATGTGGCGCAGGATGTCGTCATTACTATGGAAGACTGCGGAACCATCTTGGGACAAGAGGTCTCCGCTCTGCGCGAGGGGGGTGATATCATTGAACCGCTTTCGGAGAGAATCTTGGGGCGGATTCCTGTAGAAGACATCATCAATCCGATTACGAAGGAGGTAATTGTCAAAGCTGGAGAAGAGATCACCGAAGAGGCAGCAGAGGAGATAGAAAATTCCGGAATTACCACCGTCAAGGTCCGCTCGGTTCTAACCTGTGAGGCGCCTCATGGCCTTTGTGTGAAATGTTACGGCCGAAATCCGGCAACGGGGAGATTGGTAGAAGTGGGAGAGGCGGTAGGGATAATTGCCGCTCAATCAATTGGAGAACCAGGAACCCAGCTCACTTTAAAAACTTTCCATATGGGGGGTGCGGCAACCGGTGTTTCCGAAGAAAATAAGGCATTAGCGAAGTTTGATGGTGTAGTAAAATTTGATAGATTATCGGTTGTTAAACGCTCGGATGGGGAAACCGTGGCTCTCGCACCGGGTAAGATCATCCTCTCTCATAACCATCGGGTCCTCAATTATGAAGTCCCCGAAGGAGCAATTATTAAAGTTAGAGATAAAGAGGAAGTAAAGGAAGGGGCGACCCTTTTTGAATGGGAACCCTATTCCATTCTCATAATGGCAAAAAAATCGGGTCGGGTGAGATATGCGGATATTGAATTAGGCATCACCTTGCGGGAGGATGTTGACGAACGAACGGAACGCCGAGAAAAGATTATCACTGAAGACCGAGAAAGAAAAAGGCACCCACGAATTGAAATAATTGACGAAGAAGGACGCATTTTAGAAAAACATCCTCTACCTAAGGATGCCTATTTGGTGGTGGAGGATAATCAGAGAGTGATGGCAGGTGATACCTTAGCCCGCTTCTTAAAAGAGGTGGCTAAAATAAAAGATATCACAGGTGGCTTACCAAAGGTTGCGGAACTATTTGAAGCGAAGCGGATAAAAGACCCGGCAATTATTTCGGAGATTGAGGGCACGGTGGAGGTGGAGGAACCACATCTGGGAATGAGAACCGTGAAGGTAATCTCCCAAGAAGGGATGGAGAAGTCTTATCGGATTCCCTACGGAAAGTATCTCTTGGTAAGAAGTGGGGATAAGGTGAAAGCCGGAGATAAACTTTGTGAAGGAGAGATCGACCCTCACGATGTCTTAAAGGTCAAAGGATGGCTGGCGGTTCAGGAATTCCTTGCCAACCAGATATTGGCTGTCTACCGAATCCAAAATGTGAAGATTGATGATAAACATATTTCAATAATCGTGCGGCAGATGTTACGAAAAGTAAAAATTGAAGACCCAGGCGATTCTAATTTCTCGGAAGACGAAATTGTGGAAAGACAGAGGGTCTTGGAAGAGAATAAAAAATTGTCTCAAGAGAACCGGAAGCCCATTAGGCATCAACCAATCCTTCTGGGGATCACCCGAGCGGCACTTCTTACCGAAAGTTTTCTTTCTGCCGCTTCTTTCCAAGAAACGACCCGCATTCTTTCCGAAGCCGCCATTGCACAAAGAATTGATTACCTCCGTGGCTTAAAAGAAAACGTGATCGTTGGTCGCTTGATTCCCGCTGGAACGGGATTTCGGGAATTTAGAAAAAAAGTGATGGAAACTAAAGAGGAGAAAGAACAAAGGGAGGCTGGATAAATTATGCCGACGATTAACCAATTAGTAAGAAGAAAAAGAGAAAAACCCAAAAAAATTTCTAAAACCCCGGCTTTGCGTTCTTCGCCTCAAAGAAGAGGAGTTTGCACTCGGGTCTATACCACAACACCCAAAAAGCCAAATTCAGCATTACGCAAAGTTTGTAAAGTAAGACTGACGAGCGGCTATGAGATAATCGCCTATATCCCCGGCGAAGGTCATAACTTACAAGAACACTCAATCGTCTTAGTGCGGGGTGGTCGGGTAAAGGACTTACCGGGTGTTCGGTATCATGTAGTAAGAGGTGTTTATGACTGCGCGGGTGTGGAAGGAAGAAGGAAGGGTCGTTCTTTATATGGAGCAAAAAGACCAAAAGAGAAGCAGAGTTAGGAGGAGTTATGGCTAGAAGAAAGAGAGCCGAAGTGAGAACCGTGCCTCCAGATCCAGTTTATAATTCAAGCCTCGTCACCAAGTTTATAAATAATCTGATGTGGGAAGGGAAAAAGACAATCGCTCAGAAAATCTTCTACTCCGCCTTAAAGTTAATTGAAAAAAAGACAAAAGAAGACGGTTTTGCAATTTTCCAAAAAGCATTAAATAATGTCCGCCCCCTTTTAGAGGTGAGACCCCGCCGGGTTGGGGGTGCAACTTATCAAATTCCGGTGGAAGTGCCACCCCGTCGGCGGGACTCTTTAGCGATAAAGTGGATAATCCAAGCGGCCAGGGCCCGAAGTGAATACCGAATGGTGGAGAGATTATCTAACGAACTGATTGATGCGGCAAAGGGACAGGGAGCAGCGGTTAAGAAGAAGGAAGATACTCACAAGATGGCGGAAGCAAACCGCGCATTTGCCCATTTCCGGTGGTAAGGTAAAAAGTAATCGGTAAGTCTTTTATTTAATTATTATCTTCCGATATAAACCTTCCCTCCCTTGTGGGTGGAACCTTAAAAAATAAACCCCACTGGGCAGATTGAGTTCCAAAGAGAAATTATTCTCACCTCCCTCTCCCTTCTTCTCTATTTTTTGGAGGAGCCGACCTGCCGGGTCATAAATTAGCAAGACAAGATTATCCCTTTCGGGTAGAAAATAGGATACGAAAAACTTTCCCGTATTGGGATTTGGATAAACGGAAAAGTGAAAACCCTTTCTTAACTCTCCTTCTTTTTCGGTAATTTCTTCCTCATCCTCTTCTAAAAATCTCTTCTCGGTGGTATCCCAGGAGAACATCCAGAATTCAAAAGTTCGGTTTCCTTTTAGGGCGTAGATATTGCCACCGGCCTGCGCTAATGCCCCTCCGCTCTTCACCTTTCTGTTTGAAGGATAAGTAGGAATTGGTGGTAACTCCACCCAGGTATCTAATTCTGGGAAATAACCCCAGAATTCATCGGTATTCCCACCTTTGAGGAGGTAGACAATACGCCGGCTCCCATCATAAGCCATCGCTGCCCCATCCCGCACACGGCTTCTTTTCCCCAAGCGATTAAATAAAGGCACATCCCTCCTCGTTTGCCATTCCCCATTATCATAATCGTAGGCAAAAAATTCATTATAATGAGATTTCACACAATAGATATAATCACCCGCCCTTACAAGGCAGCTTCCTGCCTTGCACTCTTTTTGACTTTTACCGGGAGGGACTTCTGGCAAAGTGGTCCAAGAATCACCCTGAATATGATAGCGATAAAATTCCCTCGTTCTGCTTCCTTTCAAAAAATAGATGTAGCGATTTTGACCCTGCCGTAAATAAGCCAATCCCGAACCGTATTTCACCTTTTTCCCAGAATAACCCAAGGGAACTCCCTTTGCTATTTGGTGCCAAGTATCTTGGTTGGTAAAATACTTCCAAAATTCCAAGGTATTTCCCCCTTTTATTGCATAGATCACGCTATCTACCCCATCATAAGTGAGGGCCGCTCCATTTTTTATCCTCCTTTTACCATCCGGGGCATAGGGAATACTGCATCTCATCGTCCAACTGTCCCCTGAGATACTATACATCTGAAATTCGTTCGTATTATTTCCCTTAAAGGCATAGATATATCTACCCCGCACCGCCACCAAACTGCCACCGTATTTTACTGGCTTTTGACTCGGTCCAAAAAGGAGATAAGGTTTCATAACCCAACCCGCTGGTGTTGGTGGTCTAACAATAAAAGTACCGATCTTGAAATTATTAGTAGGATTCTCGTCGCCAATAAGTAAGGTTGAGCACTTTGCGGTATAGGTATCGCCAATTGTGAAAAGAAGGCCCGGAAATTGAATCTCAATCGTGTCTAAGGCGGAAAGGAGAGTATCCAGAGTCCGAGAGTAAATAACCTGTCCTTTTCGGAAAATGGTAAATTGGCAGGCGAAATGCTCCTCCGTTCCCCCATAATTGATTATCCTTGCTCTTGGGACCCGGGCAGTATAAGCATCAAATTCTCCAGCAGGAGAAAGAAGGGAATCAACACCAATATCTCTTATTTGGTGGTATTTGATAATCCCGATCTCCCCTCCCGAGAAATTTCCTATTAGATAGATATCATTAAAATTGTCAAGATTTATTCCAACCAATTCGTCTCTCCCGCTTCGCACGTATCGTTTCACCCATTCCCTCTTCCCCAAGGGAGAGTACTTGATTAAAAGGAAATCAAAGTCGGAATTTGGGTCGTAACTACTCCCTCCCACATAAACGTTACTCTTTTCATCAAGGCATAAAGCAACTGCGCACTCTCGGTTATTATTTCGGTCATAAGATAAATCCCATATCCGATTACCCTGCCCGTCATATTTTAAGGTGAGAAAGTCTTCATTACTCCCATCCCAGGAAGAGCCAGTGACGTAAAGATTCCCATTAGCATCGGAAACAATGGCTCTTGGTAAATCATCATCATTGGTGGAAGAACGATTATAGTTACGGATCCAAATGGTCTCCCCATTTAAACTATATTTAACCATTCCAATATCATAAAATCCGTTGCTCGCTTCCGTATACCCGACAACAAAAAGATTTCCATTTGGAGAAAGATTGAGAAGTAATCCTTTATCCTCCCTGCCAGCAGCACGGTTGTATCTCCGAGTCCAGATGGTTTCCCCATTAGGACTATATTTTATTGTTAGAAAATCTTCGGAACCATTGTGAGAGATATAGCCTGTAACATAAACATTCCCGGCACTATCCGTAATGACCGCAGCGGCACTGTCATTGGCGCTATCCGAACCCGCATAATACCTATGCCAGAGGAGCTCGCCATTAGAAGCATATTTTATCGTCAAATAGTCATAATTAACCCCTTGCCTTTGGCTCATACCAGTAACTAAAACATTCCTGTCCTTATCCAGCGCAATTCCTGAGGGGACGTCAAATAAATCACCAGTAAATCTTCTTGTCCACACGGTATCCAAATTGGAATCATATTTTATCGTTAGGTAATCCCGGTCCGTTCCCATTCCCTTACTCCAACCGGTCACATAGAGATTACCCGAATCATCAAGAACCATTGCGGTAATCATTTCGGAATCGTTTGCTAAATGGTTATTAAAGAAGGCGCTGTCAATGAGGTTACCATTTGGGTCATATTTTAGGAGGAGAAAATCGTCCCGATTTCCTCCTCGCTCGATGAAGCCGCCAATATAAATATTGCCTAACTTATCCATTTGGCAAACCGCCGCCCGAGCGGGGGAAGGGCTATGATAGATTCTCACCCAAAGGGTATCAACCTGGGAGAAAAGAAAATTGAAAGAAAATATAGAAAAGAAAAATTTTAACCATTTCATATTCGCTCCCCTAAACTTTATAACTCATTATAACACCAAAAAAATAAAAAGTCAATCGCCATCTTCACTCCCTTCCCCAATAATTCAACCCGAACCTTTGCCTTCCCTAAGGAAGAGGAAGTTAAAAAAGAAATAGGAAGGTCCAGAATTATAGCCCAAAGAATTGGAGAGTTGACAAAAGAAAAAAAATAGGTATTATAAACTATGTTTACAGTATTATTGGTATTTCATTTTTTGGTTGCGATCATTTTGATTTTGGTCGTTCTTTTACAGCAACCGCAGAAAGGCGGAATGTCAACTGTTTTCGGCGGCGGGGAATCAATTTTCGGCGGCGGTGGTATCTCTCCCTTTAT
The DNA here is from genome assembly GCA_039801905.1 of candidate division WOR-3 bacterium. Classification (NCBI taxonomy): domain Bacteria; kingdom Pseudomonadati; phylum Caldifarciminota; species Caldifarciminota bacterium. The sequence goes on from JBDRVQ010000018.1 coordinate 35,191, forward strand.
GACCAAACTCACCTCTGCCTTAGCCGCGATCTTCCTCCTCACTTCCCTCCTTCTGGTTATGACCTCCGCCCGGCAGAGTCGGACCCAATTACCTCAAAAACCAACAACCGAAGAAAGGGGACGGTGAGATGTTAGCCATTGCTAAAATAAAGGGGTTTCAATATTTAGTTAAAGAAGGGGATAAGATTATCATTCCCAACTGTCCGGTTCCCGAAGGAGAAACGATTAAGTTTGACGAGGTCCTATTTTTGAAGACCCCCGAAAGGACAATTATCGGCAATCCAACCATTGCTAGCGCCTCGGTGGAAGCCAAGGTTCTATCTCATTTTAAGGGGAAAAAGATAATTGTTTTTAAGTTCCGCCGGCGGGAGAACTATCGGCGAAAAAAAGGACACCGTGATTTACTCACCAAAATTGAAATAACGAAAATTAACCCTCCCCAATAACCCACTTGCGATAGAATCACAAATCCCACCTTTCTTTAATAAAAATTGGGCGGTAGAGGAATTGAACCTCTAACCTTCGGTATGTGAGACCGACGCTCTAACCAGTTGAGCTAACCGCCCTTTTCTCATCTTAAGCAAAGACTATTTAAAGTCAAGGGGGCGAATGAACCTTCCTTTTCGGGTAAATTATCTTTGCGCAATTTTGAAAGTTGACTAATTTCTCTCAAAAAATATAATATAAAAAATTGGATGAAAATGAATAACAACGGAAAGTTTTTAATTTTAGGTAGCATCTTCCTTGTTTTAATAATTCTCTTGGTTGGTTTCTCAATTGATGGGAAAGGCTATCTTAGTAACATTTTAGCGGAAATGGCTGGCCTCATTTTTAGTGTTCTTGTCGCTTTATTTCTTATTTGCTCTTCCAATTGCAAACCATCACGGAGACGAGCCTTTCGGAAAAATCAATCTCTGACGCTTTGGTTGAATATTACAAGACCGTCCGATGGGAAATCAACAAGGTGCGTTACGATTTAATCCCTCGGGTCATCCAGACACAAAAGGATGTCAACCCAAAACGCTCTCCCCTATTTCCTAACCTTTGTCGAAAAAATTTTTACGGTTTATGAGGTGTTAATAAAACATTCTTTGCCCCGCGCCGGCCGTCTTTCATCAAAATAAAATCTTACCATTGTTGAGATGGAAATTTTTGAGGCTAATTCAATAAGAATTTCTGCTTCTTCTTTTTTGATATGGAGCGATAATTTTTGAGGTTAGCTTTAATTATTGACCATTTATCTTTCATTTTGTATACTTTTTTGGGATATTTATAATCCATTCCGCCTGAGACGGATAAGATTATTTTTGATGAAAACTGAGCCCTTGATTTTTTCAAAATTTTTGCTATAATTAGAAAAATGGAGAGATAGGAGAGGATATGAAAAAAGGGTTAATTTTTATATTTTTACTTCTTTTTAGCACCTCTTTTGCCCAAAGGGTTCTCTTTGGAGATGATATGACAAATTTCCCTGGCTCCTGGACGCTCGGCGGCACTTCAGGAAACTACTGGTCGCAAAAATCAAACCGGTGGTATTCCCATTCTTATTCTATAAAATCAACCCCTTATGATAATTACAATAATAATGTTGATGTCTGGCTGATGCGGACAATAAGCCTCACATCTTACAACTTAGGAGTCCTAACCTTTTGGGTCTGGCAAAAGACCGAGGGCAACGATTATTGCCAGTTTCAATACTCTACGGATGGGGGAACAAGTTGGACAACTGCCTGGCAGAGAGCAGGAAATTATCCCTCCTGGCAGATAATCACCATTACCAATATCCCCAACAGTGCCAATCGCATCCGTTTCCGCTTTTATAGTGATGGGAGTGGCACTGATGAAGGAGTCTATATTGACGATGTTATCCTTTACGGTGTTAATCGGACGACCAATCGGCTATTCTTAGAAAATGGCAATTACTTTCCAGAAAACTGGCAATTGGGGGGAAACTACAACTGGACAAAAGTTACCTATCGCTATCGTTCAACCCCCAATAGTGTCAAATGTTCGCCAATTGATGGCTATGGTTATTATAATTATCAGGATAACTGGATTGATAGATATTTCAACTTAACCAATTATGATTATGGTCTCCTCCAATTCTGGATGTACTACGATACCCAGAGCCCTCAGGATTATTTAACAATCCAGTATCGCTCTGGTGGCAATTGGTACACCCTCGCCACATTCTCCGGCTATGCCAGTTGGACCAACTATTCCTACACCATACCCAATAATGCGGATGGTTTAAGATTTCGTTTCCAAAGCGATGGTTCCACAACCTATGACGGTGTTTATATTGATGATATAACCTTAGATGGTATCAGCACCCCCTGGATTGATATGACCACTTTATCTCTAAACTCACCCCCCAGTCTTGTTGAATTTGGTGATACCGTCTCGGTCTCCGCGACCATTGCCAATTTTAGTCCCTATGTGATTGGCACACCAGTTTACTATCGGATTGGCGATTTCTATAACGCCCTTTTAATTGTTGACCCATTAAACCCTTATACCAACCAACAAGTTAATTTCCCGGATTGGATTGTAACCCAATCGCCCGGAACTTATCTCAAAAGATGCTCAACCGCTTATTATCGCGATTCGGTAATTAACAATAACGCCCAAACCGGACTTGTGACGATAACAATGGGCAATTTAGATGTTGGCGTAACCGAGATTTTATCTCCCAGCGGCACGATTGATTCCGGGCAAACAGTAAATCCATCCGCTAAGGTAAAAAACTTTGGCGAAGGGACAATTGATTTCAGTGTGAAGTTTACCATTGGCACCTATTCCAGCATTAAGTCAGTGGAAGACCTTACTCCGAATGACGAAAGGGTAATCCAATTTGACCCCTGGACCGCCCAGCAGAGGGGAAGTATCGCCGCAAAATGCTCAACCCAGTTA
>JBDRVQ010000019.1 GCA_039801905.1 candidate division WOR-3 bacterium
AATTAGAGGGTAGGTTAAAAAATAAAATGTTGCATTTAGGCAAATTTTGTTGTAAAAAGGCAAATTAAAATTTAACTTTTCTTAAAAATAATCCTTGAGGAGGGGCGGTGAGAAATGGCCGGTGGGGTTTGCCTTCTAAGGCGTTTATAATATCTTCCTTTGTAATCTTTCCCCGGGCATAATCAACTAATGCCCCAACAATCCTCCGCACCATCTTATAAAGAAACCTGTCCCCTTCAATTTTTATTATTAACTCCTTTCCTCTTTTCTTTATCTCTATCTCTTTCAATTCGCAAATCCCTTTTCCTTCTCTTTTAACAAAAGGGGCAAAATCCCTTTTTCCCAAAAATAGATTTAGAGCCTCTCTCATTTTTTCTTCGTCAATTTTGTATTCTAACTCCCAGACTCTCTCCCTTTTTAATGGGGAACGACCAAAGAAGATATGATATTCGTAGACTTTACTCTTCGCTGCCCGGCGCGCAGAAAAATCATCTCCTTTTATTCCAATCTTTTTCACATAGATATCCTGGGGCAAAAGGGAGTTTAATGCCTTCTTTAATCTCGCCAGGGGTAAAGCCTTCGGACATTGGAAGTTAACGAAGAAAGAAAGGGCACTAACTCCCCGGTCCAATCGGCTAACACCGGTCGTTTTAATCTTTTTTTGAAAGATTATTGCTAAGACCTTTTCTAATTCTCCTTGGACGGTTCTTTTCTTTGGTTGTTTCTGCCAGCCAAAAAACTCTTGGCCATCAAACTCTAATTCTAAAAGGAGATTAAAATGGTTGGCTATTTTTCGCCCTGCTTCGCTTCCAAAGTCTTCTGGCATTTAATACAGTAGCGGCAGTAAGGGAGCGCCTCTAACCTCTCCTCAGCAATCGGTTTCCCACACCTTTCGCAGATTCCGTATCTCCCTTCCTTTATTTTCCTTAATGCCTCTTCAATTTTAAATAAAATTTCCCTCTCTTGGGTAGTAAGTTGGGAAGCGATTTCCTTTTGGTAGGTCTCAGAGGACAAATCAGCGATATGGGTGCGGAAGGTAGAAAGTTCCCCGGTAGAATCTTTATCCCCCCTTTCTACAATATTTTCTAACATCTTCTTCTCTTTGATGATCTTCTCTTTTTCTTTAAGGAGTTTCTCTTCGTAATGGCGCAATTTCTTCTTATCCATCTTTTCGGGAAAGGGTAATCTCAACCTTCATTCCCTTGATGGTCATCTCCTTGCTGATACCCCCCTTCTTCCCTTCCTCTACTTTTACCGCCAGTGTCTCTTGGGCGATATATTGGGAATGTTTCTCAATCGCCTCCTTCAATTTCCCTTCGGTAGAAAAGTAGAGGAAAATCCGGTCGGTTACCTGAAACCCGGCTTCTTTGCGCAGTGCCTGAATCCGCCGAATCAGTTCTCGGGCTAACCCTTCCAATTCCAATTCCGGAGGCACTTCTTTTGGTAAATAGACCGCCAAATCTTCATCAGCCATTATCTGCTCCTTAGGATAAGACGATAAATATCTCTCCTTGGATAAGAACTGAGAACTTTTGAGGTTTAACTCCTCTTTTAATAGTTCTTCGTAATTCTTTAGCGCTGGAATTTTATCTTCAGGCAGGAAGAAGATACCCTCGGAGAGAGGCATCCTTACCTTCAACTTGAATTTTTCCCTCAAGGCACGTCCCAAAGAGACAAGGTTCCTAACAATTGCCATCTCCTCCTCCAATTTTTCGTCCCGGAGCGCTTCTTGGTATTCGGGGAAGTCATTTAGGTGAATGCTCTCCGGAGCATCGGGTAACACATCCCGCACCAATCTCTGGTATAACTCCTCTGCCAAAAAGGGCATTATCGGAGCGATGATCTTTGTCAGGTTCAATAGGCAGGTATAGAGGGTCTGGTAGGCGGAAATTTTGTCTTGGTCGTTTTCCGATTTCCAGAAGCGCCGCCTTGACCTTCGGATATACCAAAGGGATAAATCATCAACAAATCTTTCAATCTCTCTTGGTACTGGTGCCGGGTCGTAGTCATCCAGATGCTCAGTCACCTCTTTTACTAAAGCCATAAGCCGGGAGAGGATCCAACGGTCAAGTAAGGGACGCTCTTTAAGGGGAATCTCTTCTCCTTGGGGTGAGAATTTATCAATGGTGGCATAGGTGAAGAAGAAGGAGTAGACATTCCATAAGGTTAAAAGACGCTTCTTGGTCTCTTCCCCTAATCGCCAACCAAAGAGGAGGTTTTCGGTTGGGTTATGAGAAACAAATATCCAGCGCAAAACATCTGCGGAAATTTTCTCTACCGCCTCGTCAAACCAAATGACATTTCCTTTACTCTTATGCATATCCTCCCCTTTTTCGTCTTTGAGGAGGGCATAACCCAAAATCGTCTTCACCGGGGCTCGGTTCTCTAACACCGTTGACATCGCCAAAATGGCATAAAACCAGTTACGGAATTGGCCGGGAAAACTCTCGGTGATGAAATCAAAGGGAAACCATTCCTGCCAATATTTTCGGTCTTTTAAGTAATTGAGGGTGGAGAAGGGGACAATTCCCGCATCAAGCCAAGGATTACCCACATCCGGAATTCGGGAAACCACATCCCCGCATTTCTCACATCTTATCTTTACATAGTCAACCCAGGGGCGATGGGGGGAATGACCTTCAAATCTCTCCCAGCCCAAAACCGCCCTTTCTTTCAGTTCTTCCTTACCACCAATCACGGTGAAAGAGCCACAAGAACATTCCCAGATGGGTAAGGCAAGTCCCCAGTAGCGCTTCTTAGAGATTAACCAATCCTCCATATTCTTGAGCCAATCCAGTTCCCTTTCTAACCCGTATTCCGGAATCCAGCGCACCTCTTTTGCTACCGCCATAATCTTCTCCCGCAACTCCGCCATCGCTATATACCACTCCGGCACCAACCGGAAAAGAAGTTCGGTTCCGCAACGCCAGCAGACCGGATAACGGTGGGTATAAGGCTCCACTTTATAGAGAAATCCCTTCTCGCGGAGGGAGTTTATAATTTCCTCTTCCACCGCTTGGGCATTTTTCCCAGAAAGGAAGGAGTAATCGGAAAGGAAGTTCCCTTCCTCATCAATTGGGGCAATCACGGGTAAAGAGAACTCTTTTCCTAAGAGGTAGTCTTCTTTTCCGCAACCGGGGGCAATATGGACAATCCCGGTCCCTTCGGTCGCTGAGACCTCCTCCCAGGGAATTACCTTGTGAATGATTCCCTTTTGGGGGGGTAGTTCATCAAATGGCCCCAAATAGAGCCGGCCAACCAATCTCTCCCCTTTTACCCTTTCCAAGACTGCTGATTCGGGAATGTTGAGCGCGGAAAGTCTCTCTTCTAATAGATAATAATATTTTCCATCATCCCCTAACTTAACTTTGACATAATTGAGTTCCGGATGAACAGCGCAAGCGACATTACTCGTTAAAGTCCAAGGGGTAGTGGTCCAGACCAAAAGGAAAGTCCCCTCTTCCCCTCTTAAGGGAAAGGTTAAAAATAAACTTTTGTGGGTTAACTCCTGATAACCTTCCGTAACAATCTCATGTTGGGAGATCGCAGTTCCACACCTGGGGCACCAGGGAACAACATCCTCCCCCTTATAAATCCAACCTCTTTTATGACACTCTTTTAGGAAAAACCAGATGTGGTAATTATTCTCATCCGACATCGTATAATAAGAATTTTCCCAATCCATCCACTGCCCCAACCTTATTGACTGTTGGGTTTGAATTGCCGAATACTTTTTTACCCTCTCCTTACATTTCTCTACGAACCGTTCAATCCCATATCTCTCAATATCTCTCTTTGACTTAAAACCCAACTCTTTCTCCACTTCCACCTCCACCCACAGCCCCTGGCAATCAAACCCGTTCTGGTATCTCTGGTCAAAACCCTTCATCGCCTTATAACGCAAGAATAAGTCTTTATAGGTTCTACCCCAGGCATGGTGGACACCCATCGGATTATTGGCAGTAATTGGACCATCAAGAAAAGAGAACTTCTTCTTCCCTCTATTCTTCGCCATCAATTTCTTAAAGATTTTCCTCTCCTCCCAGAAACTCAAAATCCTTTTTTCAATTCCCACCCAATCGGGTAATGATGGTAAAGGTTGGTAAGGCATAATTAACCTTTCTTTCCTGTGCGCCGCAAATTTCCTCTAAACATTGGCCAGCCATTAAAAGCCGGCCTCCCTCTTGCCACCACCGCCACCACTCCCCCTTCTTCCCCTAAATAAATTATCCCATCCGGAGAGAGGGTAGGGGAAGAGACAAGGTCTTCACTTGCCACTTTCACCGGTGTTGCCCAGAGCCTTTCCCCCTTACTTAAAGATAGGGCAAAGAGTGAATCCTCTCCCTGTCTCTTTCCGTAGTCCACCGCCAGATAAACAATCCCCCCATCAGAGATGAGGGGGGTGGAAGGTAAGCCACCGGTGGCAAAAGGTTGGGGCCAGGAGTCACTACCAGTTCTGGTAAAGCCGTGGATATAACCTTCCTCGTCCCCAGCGATTATCAGGTTACCCAAGATCACTGGGGAAGAGGAAACCGGACCGTAGAGATACCTAATTACCGTGGAATCCTTATAGATCGCTCCATTATCACAGCCAAAATAGATATTTTCTCCCTCGTCAATTGCGGGAGAAGATCTTGCTTCCTCCGGTAAAATTACCTCCCATTTTGCCGGACCTAAATCTGGTGGGTAAGCGGAGAAAACTTCTCCCCCCACAAAAACCGTGCCGTTCAAATCAATGCTCGGGGAAGAAATTCCTTCCCCACCCTTCCGACCTTTCATCTGAAGCACTTGCCCCAAGGAACTGATCAAAAATATGGTATCCGAAGTTGCCAGATAAATACTACCATCCGCACCCAAACCGGGAGAAGATAAGATTTCCTCTCCCAGGTTGAGAGACCATAAGAGGTTGCCCTGAGGAGAAAGGCAATAGACCTCTCCCTCCTCTGTGCCGAAGATTATATTCCGGTTGTCGGTAATTAAAGGTGAAGCGGAAATGGGCGCTTCCCCAACAAAGCGCCACTTCTCCTTCCCGTCTGGTTTTAGAGCGTGGAGATGGCCCATATCGCAAGGAAAATAAATTGTGCCGTCAACGGTGTCAAGAGCACCGGAGGCGACGAAATCACCATCTTCATCGCAGAAAAAGCGCCAGAGGACTCTTCCCGGATTGAGGGGGATTACAGAAAACTCCTTTGTCTGCCAACCCGATTCCTTACCGCCTTTATCCTTCGCCTTCACCCGGACATAAAATTTGAAGGTGTCGGAGAAGCGATGGGAATCGGTATAAAAGGAATCAGAAGGTAAAAATGGCGACCAAGCACTCTGATTGCCGTCTCCCCAATCAAATTTATAAGAAATCTCATCCCCCTCCGGATCAATCGCCTTCACTTTAAAGATAACGAGAGAATCTTTATAACCAAAGGGTGGACACAGGATGACAAAATCCTTTGGTGCTTGATTTTTCTTACAGGCAAAAAAGATTATTATTAAAGATAAACTGATGATAAATTTTTTCATAAGTGGGATTATAAAGAGAAACCGAAAGATGTCAACCCTTAATTTTTAGCGGAATAGTATTTATGACCACTTTCCAAAAGAGAGTTAAAATTTAACTTGTCAAAATAGATAAAAAATGAGAGCGCCGGGCTTCTCCGGCGCTCTTCCCTTCCGAAGTTTACTCAATCTTGATCTCGGTCTTTATTTCCTTCTCCGTTTTCTTCTTCGGCAACGTCAGGGTGAGAACGCCGTTCCGGTAGGTCGCCTTCGCCTTCTGGGCATCAACCTCTACGGGGAGCGGCAGCGTCCGGGAGAAGGCACCGTAGACCCTTTCCCTCCGGTAATAATCTTTCTCCTTCACCTCCTCATCCCGCTTCACCTCACCCTTAATCGTCACCGTATCCTCGCCCACCGAAACCGAAAGGTCTTCCTTCTCCACACCCGGAATATCCGCTTTGATAATTAGATCCTCACCCTTCTCATACATCTCTACCGCCGGCTCAAATTCACCCACCAGACGAGGAAAGCGTCGGCTCCGGCCGAAGAATTCGTCTAAGGTCTCCCTAATCTCTTCCTCTAACTCTCGGAAGGGACGCCATGGTTCCAACCATCTTTTCATAGGCACCTCCTTCATTATTTTATTTTCTCCTACATTTTTAGATTCTAAGTCTTCTTTTAGAGATTCGGAAATTAGATGAATTCGGGGGGCAGTTGGTCTTTCAATTTCATCGTCACAATCTTGGAAACCCCCGGTTCTTCAGAGGTGACACCCAGAAGGACATCCACCTTTTCCAAGGTGAGCCGGTTATGGGTGATAATCACCACCTGCGTATTTTTACTCATCTCCCTCAAAAAAGTGACGAACCGCTCCACATTGGCATCGTCCAAGGGAGCATCAATTTCGTCCATAAAAGAGAAGGGAGCCGGTTTCACCTTATAAAAGGCGAAAAGTAAGGAGAGGGAAAGAAGGGCTTTCTCCCCATCCGATAACTGTTCCAATCTCTTCGGATTCTTCCCCTGCGGTTTGGCAATGATTATGATATCCGAAGCGATCGGGTCTTCGGGTTTCTCTAAGATTAAATCCCCTTCCCCTTCAATGAATAATCGGGCGAAGACCTGCCGGAATTCTTCCCGCACCTTCTCAAAGGTCTCTAAGAAATTTTCCTTCACCTTCTGGTCAATCTCTCTAATTATACTCTTCAGGTCAGCGCTCGCCTTCTGACAATCCATCTCTTCTCTTAAAAGTTTATCCAGTTCTTCTTTCTCCCTTTCGTATTCCTCTTTGGCTAAGGGATTCACCTTGCCCAGATTGAGAAGTTTCCGATTGATCTCTGCCAAACGCTCCTCTTCCCCACTTAAGATCAGCATCTCTTCCTCTTTTACCTCCCCGCCAATCTCCGCGGCGAGTTGGCTAATCTCTTTTGCCATCTCTTCAATCTCCCTTGCCAAAAGGGCCTCGGCCAAACTCTTCTCCTCCCTCTCCTTTCGCAAATTCTCAATCGCGGTGCGCTTTTGTGCCATCTCTTTTTCCAATCGCTCCTGTTCAATGCCCCCTTTCTCCTCCTCTTTCTCTTTTAATTCCTTCTCTAATTCCGCTACCATCCTTTTTAACGCTTCGTAATTTTCATTTGCCTTCTTCATCTCTTCTTCTATCTCCGCCATCTCCTTCGCTAACGCTTCCCCTTTCAATTTCGCCTTCAGTTTCTCCTCATCAATAAGTTGCCACTCCCTTTCCAAAACCTTCCGCTCCTCCCTAATCTTCCCCAAACGCAAAAGGATCTCCGAAGATTTTTGTAATCTCTCCCTACTCACTTGCTTCAAAGACCTAATCTCCTTTTCCAATTTTCGGATCTCTTCTTCTTTGAGTCGGCTTAACTTTTCCCATTCCGCAATCTCCTTCTCCTTCTGCACAATCTCCTCCCGTAGTTGGGCAACGGCCAATCCCTGGGTTTTATCCGAACCCGCGATGATGACCACCCCTCCCGGTCGGAAGCAGATCCCTTCTTTGGTGACGAAGGCATAATTGGGGAATTGGAAAAAGAGATGCGCCGCCTCCCGGTCGTCTTGACAGATGAAAGTTTGCCGAAGGAGGGAAAGTATTAACTGGGGACAATCTTCTTTTATCCGGCAAACATCCGCCAGGCAGGGAAGGTTGAGGTCCCTTTTCTCTTCTCCTTTTTCCTTTTGCCCATCGGCTAAAAGGAAACCGATCTCTTTCGGAAAGAGGTAACTTTTAATCCGGAAATCCTTTATTAGGTAGAAAGAGTAATAGGGGAAAAGGGCAGCAGCAATCGCCCGTTCGTATTCCTTAGGCCAAACGAAGAAGTCAATCGCCTTTCCCAGAATCTTCTCCTGATCAATAATCTCTTCCAAATTGGAAATCTCCTTTTCGGCGAGGAGGGACCTCTTAGCGGAAAGTTCACTACTTGATCTTATCATCCCGTCAAAGATTTCTGCCCTTATCGCCTCCTGTTTCTCCTTCTCCCTTTCTTTTAAGGAAATCTCTTCTTCAATTCTCTTTATCTCTTCCCGCAGAGCCGCTAAATCCTTCTCCAACTCATCTTCCGTTGCCTTGAGGGTAAGGATCTCTTCTGGTTTTTTCTCTTTGCCGAGACTAACCCGAATCTCTTCTTCTTCTCTAACTAATCGGTTCTGGGATTCCCGGAGGAAGGAGAGTCTGCTCTCCCATTTTACCAATTCCTGAATGCAAGAGGTGAGTTTTGCCCTCATCTGGGAAAGTTCCCTTTCGTAATTCTTTATCCTTTCCTTCCCTTCCTGCCATTCCTTTTCCATTCTCTCCATCTCCTGTTTTAGGGAAGATAAGCGCCGCGCCGTTTCTTCTAACTCTTGACTTAATGCCTCCCTTTCTTCTTCCTTCATCTTCTTCTTCTTTAAGATTTGAGAGAGGAGGAGTTTTTTCTCTTCCCGGCGCAGTGCCTCATAAATCTCCCACCGCCGCTTCTGCCTTCTCAGGCTCAGGACGATCCTTTTCCGTTCCCGGATAATGTCCGCCAGGCGCAGTAAATCCCTTTCCGTCAGTTCCAATTTCTGTAAGACCTCCTTCTTACTCTCCTGGTATTTCTTCAAATTTGCCGCCTCGTCAAAAAATCGTCGCACCTCCCCCGAGATGATCCGCCGGATGTCGGAGAGGGAAAAGAGGGAATAAGCCTTAGAACCGGTGGCAAAGAAGAGTTCTTCAATATCCTTGAGGCGGCAGGGGTGGCGGTTGAGGAAGTATTCCATCTCGCCGCTTCGGAAATAACGCCGTTTGATTTCAATCTCGCTACCGTAAGGCAAATTGGGATCATCGCTCTCTAAGATGAGTTTCACCTCACAAAAGTTTAAGGGGGGACGGTTTTTTGTCCCGGCGAAGATTAGTTCCTCATTCCGGGTGCAGCGAATTAAGGAGAGGTTCTGTTCCCCTAAGACCCAGCGGAGAGCATCAAGGATATTGGTTTTGCCGCAACCGTTCGGTCCCAAGATGGCGGTGATGCCATCGGAAAATTTTATCACTGTCTTTTCCGGGAAAGACTTAAAACCGAAGAGGTGGAGTTCTTTCAGGCGCATCGGCAAAGGTCATCTCATCTCCAAAATCTTATCACCATCTTTAAATATCCGGCGCACCCGGGGGCTAATGCGGCAGGTGATCTCATAAGGAATGGTATTCGCCCAAAAGGCGATTTCAGAAACTGTGATCTTCTCTTTACCATCTTCCCCGATGATCGTGACGCGCTCGCCGATCTCAACTTTGGGGATGTGAGAACAATCAACCATAAATAGATCCATACAAACTGCCCCCACAATCGGCGCCCGCTCTCCCCGGATTAAGACCTCTCCCCGATTCGTGAGGGCATAGGGGATACCATCACCATAACCCGCCGCGACCACGGCGATTAGAGCATCCCGCGGTAGGATAAACCGCCGTCCGTAACTGATACTTGTCCCTTTCGGTAATCTTCGCAAATTGACCACCCGGGAATAGAGGGAAAGTACCGGTTTGATCCGGGAAAAGAAAGCCCCCTTTCCCTTCACTTCTGGTTTGATCCCATAAGCCAATAGCCCAGGCCGCACCAGATGGTAATGGGCGGTCGGGAAATTTAAGAGGCCGGCGGAGTTGGCTAAGGAGAGGAGACATCTTCTCTTTTTGGGGAGGTGAGAGATAAAATCCCGAAAGGAAGCGATTTGCCTTCTTGTGAAGAAAGGATCAGAGTCAGCCGCGGGAAAATGGCTGAAGATTCCTAATAACTTAAGATAGGGGTGGGTTAAAATTTGGGGGATAACTTTTAATGCCTCTTCGAGTAGGAAGCCGGTCCTCCCCATTCCGGTATCCACTTCTAAATAGACCGGGATCTTTTTCTTCTTCCGCTCCGCCACCTCTTTTAGAATTTTTAAGAAGGTAGTTTCGGTCACCGTGGGGATGAGATGATATTGAAGAAGTTGGGGGATCTTCTCATAGGGGACAGGACTTAAAACCAAAACCTTTGCCTCCCTTGTGCTGTTTTCTCGCAGGGCAATCCCTTCTTCCACACTGGCGACACCAAAATAGTCAACTTCCCCTTTTAGATAGCGAGCGATCTCCTTTGCTCCGTGACCGTAGGCATCCGCTTTTACCGCCAAAAGAATCTTCCTTCCCCTGACAAACTTCTTAATCAGACGTAAATTTTCCTTGAGTTGGCGGACATCAATCTCCGCCCAGATTCTTTCCCCAGTAATGGTGGAAGAAAGTAAGGGAACCATACCCCTAAATGATAAAGAGGAATTCCTTTTTGTCAATTTACTATTTAAGATTTGGTGTTATAATTGGTGATGGCGAAGATATTGATTAAGGGAAGACCGGGAATTGGGAAGACCACCCTGATTAAAAAAGTGGTAGAAAATTTTAAAGAGAGAGGGAAGAAGGTTTTCGGATTTTATACCGAGGAGATAAGGGAAAAGGGGATGAGGGTTGGTTTTAAGGTAGTGGGTTTAACCGAAGGGGAAGAGGTGATGGCTCATATCAACTTTTTTACCCCCTATCAGATTTCCAAATACAAAGTGGATTTAAAAAGATTTGAGAAGATTGCCCTTCCTGAGTTAGAAAGGGGTTTAAGAAAGAGGGGGGTGATAGTGATTGATGAGATTGGTAAGATGGAACTCTTCTCTGAGAAGTTTCGCGCCTTAGTTTCGGAACTATTCAAAGAGAAGCGGGCAATTATTGCCACCATCCCGATTGCCCAAATTCCTTTTCTTTCCGAACTTTTGAGAATTCCTGATGTGCAAGTGATAGAGATTACCTTAGCCAATCGGGAGGGGTTAAAAAAGGAATTACCCTTTATTTCCGAAGAGTGAGAGGAGTTTTTCTTGACAGAGTAAATTTTTTTTATAAAATCCACTTATGCTACTTCTCCTTCTTAGCCTTTTAGTTTTTATTCTATTTGGCATATTGGAATATGTTCACCATAAGAAAAATCAGGAAGTGATTCCTATCCGAATTCAGGTTAACGGCACCAGAGGAAAATCTTCGGTTACTCGACTCATCGCCGCCGGTTTGCGGGGTGGCGGTCTAAAAGTCATCTCTAAGACTACCGGCACCACCCCCCGCTTCCAGATTGATAATAAGACCGAATTCCCCATCCGACGCTTGGGTAAGGCAAACATTATTGAAGAGGTAAGAATTGTGCGCGAGGCGGCAAAGAGAAGACCGGATGCCTTAGTGATTGAATGTATGGCATTAGTCCCCCAATACCAGAAGATAGAGCGAGAGAAACTAATTAATCCCACAATCGGGGTGATTACCAATGTCCGGGCCGACCATTTGGATGTGATGGGACCAACGGTGTTAGATGTCGCCACATCCCTTGCCAATACCTGCCCCAAACAGGGAATTCTCTTCACTGCGGAGAGAGAGTTCTTTTTTGTATTTAAGAATAGGGCAAAGGAATTAAAAAGTACGGCGGTCTTAATAAACGAAGATTTGGTGAGTGATGAAGAGATGGAAGGATTTTCCTATTGGGAGCATAAAGAAAATGTGGCGTTGGCGTTAGCGGTTTGCGAATATCTCGGGATAAAAAGGGAAGATGCCCTCCGGGGGATGAAAAACTCCCTACCTGACCCCGGGGTTTTAAGGGTCTATCGGATAAAAGAACGGGGTAAAGAAATTAGTTTTTTTAATGCCTTGGCGGCTAATGACCCGGATTCTACGAAAATGATTGCGGAAAAGGTCTTTCTTAAGGCGCCGGGCTTAAAAATCCTTTTGGTCAATTTGCGAGCGGACCGCCAGGACCGATCCCGGCAATTGGGAGAGATGGTAAAGGAGATTAATTTTGACTATATCCTTCTCACTGGGAAAAAGCCCCTCCCCTTTCTCAAAGCGGCAAAAAGAGTTGGCGTTAAAGAAGAGAAGATTCTAAACCTCACCGATTCTTCTCCGGCTTTCGTGTATGAGCAAATCTTTTCACTAATTAATTTGCCGGAGGCGGAAAGGGTGGTTATTTTAGCGGTAGGTAATATCGTGGGCTATGGTCAGGAGTTGGTGGATTTCTTCGCTCAAAAGTCCGTCCTTGTCGGAAAGTCCGCCTGAGGCGGATTGGCACGATTTTTGCTTCTTCTCTTTCTATGCTGATTGAAGGTGTTGGCTTAGGGATGTTTTTCAGTTTCCTCCTTTCTGAGACATTAGGTTTAGCGGCGGGTGGGATTGTTGTTCCGGGTTATTTTGCCTTAACTCTATCTGAGCCTTTCCGGGTCTTTTCTACTATTCTCTTAGGGATAGTTTGTGCCCTTATCGCCCAGATTGTCAGTTCTTTTATCATCCTTTACGGCCGGCGCCTATTTCTCTTCTGCGTGGTCTTGGGTTATCTCTTGGGCTATCTGACAAAGATTTTCCCCGCCCTTCCCTTAAAGAGCGAAGTGGTATCCATTGAGACGATTGGTTATGTAATTCCCGGCCTTTTAGCCTATTGGATTAACCGCCAGGGTATTATTGAAACTCTATCAAGTCTAACCGTAGTGGCGATTTTGGTCCGATTCCTCTTGATTATCCTCTCTCAGGGAAGATTACCTTTATGAAACGGAGATACGGCAAGGTTGGAAAAACTACTCTTTTAGCCTTTGCCCTTTTCTCAATTATTCTTTTACTCTTGGAGATGGAGACGAAGAAGGTGGTGAAGGCGAAGGATTATTCGGAGATGTTAGAAGCGGCGCGTTTGGCAGAGAGCGCCTTCTCCCTTATCAAGGAAGAGAGGCTAAAGAGGGGAATTGAGTTGGATTCCATAAATGACCCATACCTCTCCGGTCTTATTGGCCGGCCTTCCTCTCCCATCACAATTGGTCATAAAAGTCTTGATGAAGTTCTTTTGACGACCTCCCCCAATTTTGCCGGAATTATCCTCTCCCTCCTAAAAAGAGAGGGTGTTAGAAAAGGGGATACCGTGTTAGTTGCCCTTGATGGCTCTTTCCCTGGTCTTTACTTCTCGTTTTTGGCAGCGGTTAAAATTTTAGGCTTAAACCCTTTTATTTTAGGCTCTTTAACCTCTGCCCCTTGGGGTGCCAACCATCCCAGTTTTACCTATTTAGATATGGAAGGGATATTAAACTCTTCTCACCTCCTTCCTTTCCGAACCCAATATGTCCTATTAGGCGGATTCGGTCTTTCACCCTTTGCTCGGGAACTACTCTCCCAAGCGGCGGAGAGAAATGGCATTCCCCTTTTCACAGAAGAGAAGATCCCCCTTTATCCGAAAGGGAAAATTTTCTGTCTGATCGGCGATTTGCCGAATACCCCCTTAGAAAAAGAGATGAGAAAAGGAAAAGTTAAGGTCTTAGGCCTTTCCCAACCAAGTTCCCTATTAAAAAGGCTATCAATAAAGAGGGAAGACCTTTTCCAACCCCCAGGGAAAGGGAAAATCTACGAAGAAGAGGTCTATTCCCTTTTTTTTGCTTACCTCTTTGCGCTTTTAATTTTAATTGCCCTTTTTATTATCATCCGTTATGATATAGAATATTACCTCTTACCAAAGAGGGAGAAAATTGAGGAGGAGGCGATATGAGCCGCGTGATCTGCCTTGCCTTTCTTATCTTCTTTCCGCCTGCGGCGGACTTTGGCGCTTCTGGGGAGATGGTGAAGTTAAGGAAGTTGAAGGTGGTGGAGGAAGAGTATAGAATTCTCACTAAGAAAAACCCGATTGAGATTACGGCTTTTGGACCGGCAAACTTAAAAATCAATACCCACATCCTATACCCTGAGAATTTGGCAGAAGCGAAATACATATTAGTCTTGGAAACCGAGGAGGGGGAGAAGTTTTATTCCTTTAAGACGCCTGCCTCCCGGACTAAAGACGAAAAGGGAAGGAGGTATGGTAAGTTGCGGGTGATTAATTTCCCCATCCCTTCGGGAACCCATCACCTCCGTCTCCACCTCCTTTCTTCTGAAAAAGAGACCTGCGCCGTGAAGATTATCTTGGAAAAGGTGAAATGGGAAGAAGTAAAACCAACACTTTATAAATCCTTGGTCACTCTCAAAAAGAATGGCAATATTTTTTATTACGAAACCCCAATCCGGATCAACTTAAAAGGGGGAGAGTATAAGTTTTTGGCTCGGCTCTTCCAAGAAAAAGGTGAAGAGACAATGCGGGTTTTTATTAAGAAAGAGGGCGGAGAGATAATAGAGAAGGAGTTTTTAGTCGGTTTGAGTCCCATAGTTTCATCTTCTAAGGAAAATGTCTCCCGGCCCAAAGGTTTTTATCTTGAGTTACCATCCGGAGAGTACTCAATTGAAGTAAAAACCCGGGGGATGGTGAAGGTTTATGAGAAAAGGTAGTTTAGTGGGCTTTTTGGTCTTCTTCCTATTCGACTTTTACCTTTTCGGAGAAAAGATCTCCTTCTCCTTCCGTTACGACACCAACCCCTTCCTCCTCTCCGATTCCCAAAGAGATGATTTCCTCTCTGGTAAAGAGATGGGGATTAAGACTTATGATGATTTACTAACCCGGATCTCTTTTCAACCCTTCTCTTGGGCAATTAAAGAGTATCGCTTCTCATTCACTTTCACGGGTAATTTTTACTACCAAAATCCGATTAAGAGTTATACCCAATTCCGAACTCAAGGTAAAAGGTTCTTTGGCAGAGTGAACCGGTTCGGAGTTATAGAATACGAATTTTGCCCGTATTATCTAATCCGCCCCTTAAAAAATGGGAATCTAACTTACACTTCCCATTCCTGGGAAGGAGAATTAACATCCAAGAAGACTTCTCTTCTCTTTTCCTTTTCCCTTAGGGATTATCCTGCCCTTTATAATGCGTACGATTCTAAGATTTATTCCTTAGGGCTAAGATCCGCCTTTGGCGAGATAAGATCCGCCTTTGGCGAGATAAGAGGGGAATTTAAATTAAATTTCCTTTCCGCCGATGGCGGACTTTCCACCTCAGGCGAAAAACCGGATATCTCCTATCGGGGGATAATGGGAAA
Source organism: candidate division WOR-3 bacterium (assembly GCA_039801905.1). Classification (NCBI taxonomy): domain Bacteria; kingdom Pseudomonadati; phylum Caldifarciminota; species Caldifarciminota bacterium. The sequence goes on from JBDRVQ010000019.1 coordinate 14,936, forward strand.
ATTAGGTTATCGGAGCCGGATTGGTCTCGGCATTTCTTTAAGTTTAGAGAAGAGGGACTTTACGACGAAAATTGACCCGACGCATAGGGGAAGAAAGGACCTCATCGGAGAAATGGAATTTTCTTTCTCCTTTCCCCTTAAAAAGAAGAGTTATCTCTCTTTTGGCTATCTCTATAAAAAGAGGAAGAGTAACTCCGAGAGCGAAGAGATTAGTGAGGAGAAGTCTTATGAGAAAAGCATCTTCTCGCTGGGGGTGAGATATGAATAAAATTTTACTTCTTGGACTCTCCTTCCTTCTCTTCTGTGGCTATCCGAAACCAAAAGAAGAGATTTTAGTTAAAGTCTCAGAAGTGCGTTTAAGGGGTTATCCGAACGGGATGGCATTCCTACCCAATTCCGATTATCTCTTTGTCGCTTCTGGTCAAGGTGGCTTAGAGGTGATTGACTTAAAGGAGGAGAGGAAGGTGTTAGAGTATCTTGATTTTGAGAATACCTCTTGGGATGTGAAAATTTCTGACTCTTTCGCTTTTTTGGCTTACGGCAAGAAGGAGTTATTAATTCTTAAATTCTCTTTACCGGATACCATCTATCCGATTGGGGTTAATGAGTATTCGGTCGCCTACGGTTATAGTTTGGCTTACGACTCTCTGAGGAAAAAGGTCTATTGTGCGGCAAGGGAACAGTTTATCACCTTTGATGTCTCTGACCCCAATTACCCAATTGATATAAAGAAGGAGAACTTTCCCAGTGTCCGGGGGATCTTCTTTGACGGGGAGTATATCTATTTAGCATGTGAACAACTGGGGGTTATGATTTATTTGGCGACCGATTCCTTTCCGGTGAGAGTTAGTAGTTTTGACTCTTCTCTTAATGCAAGAGACTTGTGGGTGAAAGATACTTTTCTCTTTATCGCCGACGGCCGGGCAATAACCATTGCTTCAATTGCTGATAAGAAGAGGCCGCGGTTTTTAACTTCCATCCCGATCTCTGGTTATGCCCAGAAGATTACCGGATTTAATAATTATCTATTTTTAGCGGCAAATGAAGGAGGGTTATATCTTTATGACCTATCTTCTTTTCCACCCGAAGAGAAGGCACATCTTAAAGAAGGCTATGTCCGGTGTGTCCTCTATCACCCGGAAAAAGAAATTTTATTAGTTGGGGAAAGGGATAAGGGGGTGATAATTTATGAGATTAAAGATTAAATCTCTTATAATAACTTTCATCTTCCAGATTCTTTCCGCCCAATTACTAGTGATCACTCCTGATGATTTCTATAATAATATCCAGCCCTTAGTCCAATGGAAAAAGGAGAAGGGTTATAATCTCTTTTTAAGAAAGATCTCCGAGATTGGCTCCACCGCTCCCCAAATTAAATCATATATCCAACACCTTGCCGATTCTACCAATCTCAGATATACCTTATTGGTTGGTGCCATAAATAAGATTCCTTCTTTTGACCTGCCCGGACCACCAACCGGAGTTACGGATTACTATTACGGCTGTCTCACTGATGAGTTAGTGGCAGATGTCCTGGTCGGTCGGCTCCCGGCGAGTAATACCAGTGAGTTGGATGTGATGGTGGCAAAGATTTTATCCTATGAGAAAAATCCTCCTACGGCGGATACTCTCTATTTTAAGCGTGCCTTAATGGTCGCGACCAGTTATGTTGGGGGAAGTGGCACACCCGCGGTTACCGCTTTGGAGACGAAACGTCTTTTAAGAAGGAATCTTCTGGCGAGTGGCTTTTTAATGGTGGATACCGTGTTCCATCCACCTTCTACTACTGGCGAATCAATCTCCTCGGCGGTGAATCGGGGGGTTTTGTATGTAAACGGTCGGGGCTGGGGAAATTCTGATGGCTGGGAATATCCGAGATTTGACCGGAATGATGTCGGAAACTTAAATAATGGCTTCAAACTGCCAGTGGTGACAAGTTTCTATTGCGCCACCGGTAATTTTGCTCGGAATCCTTGCTTCGGTGAAGTCTGGCTGAGGGCAGGCACACCTACTCAACCAAAAGGGGGAGTCCTTTTCTTTGGTCCTTCTTATACGACAACCTCTACCCGCTGGAATAATTTCTTAGACTGTGCGGTATACGACGCCATATTCAATAAAGGCATCACCACCGCCGGGGAAGTCTTCCTCTATGCGAAGAAAGAACTTATAAGAAACTTTCCCCTGCCTTCTGATTCTTTAGATTTGAGAATCCATATCCAGTCTTATAATATCTTAGGAGACCCAACCCTCTCCCTCTGGCGGGGAGTTCCCAAAACCCTTTATCCAAATCATCCGCAAAATTTAGCGGTTGGCACCCAGAGGGTGAGGGTGAGTACTAACTTAGAATCCTGCCTTGTCTCCTTTTATTCTACCGAAGGTCCGCCTCAGGCGGATTGGACCAATCGGGAAGGGGAAATTTACTTGGACTTAAATCTACCGCAACCGGGTTCTATCACCCTAACGATTACAAAAAGGGACTACTTACCCTATCAGGTGAGCCTACCGGTGGAATTGAGAGAGTTTCATTGCGGGTTCTTTTCTTATGAGATAAGTTCCCCTTCTCCGGGAATACAGGAAATTTATTTAACGGTAAAAAATTATGGTACTAATCCCTTAAATGATGTCTCGGGTATTTTAAGAAGTGATGGGACAAAGGCGCAAGTCTTAGATTCTCTTCTCTCCTTTGGTGACATCCCACCCCAGGCCACTTCCCGTTTCGGTCCTTTAAGGGTCTTAATTAAAGAGACCGCAAAAGATAAAGAGAGTCTATCTTTCTCCCTTCTCTTAAATAGTGGAGGGAGATCTTTTAGTACTGGTTTTAAGATTGAGGTTCACTCAACTGCCTTTACTTTCTTATCGGCAAGGGTTAGTGATGGGAATAACCAGATTTTAGAACCCGGAGAGGATGTGAGTCTCTATCTCAAGATTAAGAATACCGGTCGGGAAGGGGGAGAAGTTTCCGGTGTTTTAAGGGCTTTAACCGATGCCGGTTTTTTTAGTGATTCCATTGCTAACTTTGGTTACTTCTCGCCGAATGAAGAGAAGGAAAATCTTGACCCCTTCAATTTCTATCTCTCCACCGATTTCACCGGCAACCGGAAATTAAAATTCCGGCTCTTTCTCTATGTCAATAATAACTTAAAAGAGAGTTTAGATTTTCTCTTATCTACCGGTCCTTATGAAGAGAGGAAACCTTACGGTCCTTCCCTCTATGGCTATTATGCCTATGAGAATAATGATAATCATCCCCAGAGGCCGAACTACTTTTGGCGGGAGATTGACCCGAATTATGGCGGCTCTGGTGAGAGATTAAATCTAACCGATGATGGAATAGTTACTCTCTCTCTCCCTTTCCCATTTCGCTACTTCGGGATAGAGTTTAATCAAATCTCTGTGAGTGCCAATGGCTATTGTGTTCTCGGCGCATCCGAGTTTAAGAGTCCTTATAACTTTAACCTGCCTTCACCCTATTCCCCAACAAACCTCTTGGCAATCTTCTGGGACGATTTCCGACCCGATACCCTTAATGCTTCCGGTGTTTATCACTACTACGATAGCGAAAATCATATCTATATTATTGAATGGTCAAGGGTGCATCACATCCATGGTTTTCGGAATCGGATACTCGGGGAATTACAGACCTTTGAGATTTGCCTCTTTGACCCGCAATTTTATCCGACCCGCACCGGTGACGGCGAGATTATTTACCAGTATCTCTACTGCCAGAACGACGATTCATTTCCTGGTGATTGTCACAACTACGCGACGGTGGGGATTCTCTCGCCCTCAGGAAGCGATTATCTCTTAGTCACCTTTGCCAACCAGTACCCGATTGGCATTTCTCCCTTAGGACCGGAAAGGGCGATAAAATTTACCACCAACCCACCGGATACTTTCAGTCTCCTTAGGGAAAGAGAGCGGGAAGAGAAAAGGGTATTCCCAACAATTACGAAGATGAGAGACTTTCTTGATAAATACGGAAAAACGGAGAAGGAGATAAAAATTTACAATGCCTTGGGCAAAAGGGTCTTCCTTGAAGGGAAAAAGAGAATAGGTCCGGGGATTTATTACTTGATTATGGAGAAAAGGAGGATTAAAATAATTGTGCCTTAGGAGGTTTTATGAAATTAAAGATTTCTTTCGTCTTTTTACTTTTTGCCTTTAACCTCTTATTCTCAGAGACGGTGTATCACGGTTGCGCCATTACCCCTTCTGGTTATTTCTACCTCGTGGAGAAGGAGTCAAGTAAGGTCTATGCCTCTTGGGATACCGGTCGGACCTGGCAGGATTTGGGCAGACCGAATATGACCGAGCGTTGGCTCTATGATATATTCTTCTTAAATGATACATTAGGGTGGATTGCCGCGGAAGGGGGCTTTATCTTTCATACGAGGGATGGCGGTTTTTCCTGGCGGCCTCAAAACCAGGGGGGAACAAAATTTGCCCAGAGGGTATTTATGTTAAATGAAAGGTTTGGCTGGGTTGCTTCGGGTGAGGCAATCATCTTACGCACGACCAATGGTGGTGAAGAGTGGGAGCAAGTGATTCTACCCAATCCCCCATTTCCCGGGGATACGGTTGACTTTTATGGGGTCTATTTTATTGACTCTTTAACCGGCTGGGCAGTTGCCGGAAGATATCCGGTTGGCGATACCTTTATTAAGGGTCAGGGTTATATCGCAAAGACAATAGATGGTGGTCTTAACTGGTCCTTACTGAGAAAGGATACCATCTATGACTTCTTTGACTGCTATTTCGCAAACGAAAACGAAGGGTGGGTGGTTGGTGGTAATGACCGGACCCTTGAACCCTGTATCCTCCATACCACTGATGGTGGAGAAAATTGGGAAATCCAAAACCCTCCCACTGGTTATTATCTCCGGGCGGTCCATTTTATTGGCCGGGAAGGTTGGGCGAGTGGGATGTTTGGTACAATCCTATATACTCCAAACGGCAGGAATTGGACAAGTCAAGTAACTGGGGTTCCGGGGACGATTTTTGATATTGAGTTTCTGAATAGTGAGATTGGCATAGCGAGTGGCACAGATTTTGCTTTATGGACAATAGATGGCGGTAGAAATTGGCATATGACCAATGTAGGAATAAAAGTCCGCCAAAAGGCGGATTCAAAGATAAGGGATTGGGGAGTTAGTGGTGATATTATTTATGATGCCAGCGGTCGGAAGGTGAAAGAGATGAGAAAGAAAGGGATATATTTTATCCGCCCCAGGCGAATTGACAAGTCAATAAAAAAAGTTATCTTAGAATAGGGAGTAGATATGCGTCTTCTCATAATCTTTTTAATCTCCTCAATTACCTTCGCCCAGGAAGGAGCCAGGTATTTAATCATCACCCATGACAACTTCTATAATGTTGTGCAAGATCTTGCCCAATGGAAAAACCAGAAAGGGATGAAGTGTAAAGTTGTTAGATTATCTGAGATTGGAAATAGTGCGAGTGCCATAAGAAACTATGTGATTAATGCCTATAACAACTGGGATCCGAAACCTGAATATCTACTTTTGGTTGGTGCACCGAGCCTTTTGACGAGTTATAGTTTTGGTCAGGGACCGCAAAGGCTTTATACCGATAGTTATTATGGTGATGTCTCGGGTGATTATCGGGCGGAGATTTGTTATGGGAGATTACCCTGTAAGACCGCGGCTCAGTGTAGTGTGATGGTGAAAAAGATTTTGACCTATGAGAAGACACCAACTTTGGTTGACTCCCTCTGGATAGTGAAAGGGGTTGGGATTGTGAATGAAGATGGTTCGGAAGATGATACGATATACTGGAATAATGTCCGGTTCGCCTGTCAACTGATGGGAAATGCGGGATTTGTTCAGGTTGATACCTTCTCCCGATATCGGGGGCATAATGCTAATGATGTGATCAATGCGGTAAATCAAGGCCGGGGAATTGTCTTATACCGGGGAAATGCCACCGGCAATTGGTATACACCATTTAATGTTAATGTCCAGTTAACCAATAATGTTAATATGTTACCAATCATCGCTTCTATCACCTGCCAGACTTTAACCTTATCACCTTACAATGAGTCAATGGTTGGCGAAGCCTGGTTAAAGGTCGGGACAACTACTTCTTTGAAGGGGGCAGTTGCCTTTTTTGGCAATACCCATTCCGGAACCAATCTGGCACCAATTAGGGGGGTTTGCACCCGGGGATTTTTCAGGAAGTTATTCTCTGATGAATACCAACTGGGTAAGGCGGTCTTAGCGGCAAAAGAGAGTATCTATGCCCGTTTCTATAACCAGTATGAGTATTACGGCTTCAATCTCCTTGGGGATCCGGAATTAAATGTCTTAACCGGTATCCCAAAGAAAATCTATGCTTCTTATCCGGAGACGATTCCCTTAGGAAATCAGAATTTGACAATTAGGGTGGAGCGGGAAGGAAGAAGCCTTCCCAGTGCCTTAGTCTGCCTTTGGAAAGGGGAAGAGGTCTATAAATATGGTTATACCAATTCTTCTGGTGAGATAACATTTAATATCAATCCGACAACCGAAGGGGAGATGCTCTTAACGGTAACCGGCAGAAACTCCATCCCCTTTGAAGGAAGAGTCTTTTGTCTTAATCCTACAGGAATCCGAGAGATGGTCTCTTCTCCTTTTGTCAAGAAACCTTCCGGAAAAACCTTTTATGACTTTTTGGGTCGGAAGAAAAATCCACCGCTTGCTCCGGGGATTTATTTTCTTAAAGACGGGACCCAATTTAAGAAGATAATCCTGACGGAATGAGAAAGGAAGGGCTTCTTCTCCTCTTCTCAATTCTCTTCGCCCAGGAAGGAGCCAGGTATTTAATCATTACCCATGACAACTTCTATAATATTGTGCAAGATCTTGCCCAATGGAAAAACCAGAAAGGGATGAAGTGTAAAGTTATTAGACTATCCGAGATTGGTTCTAATCCGGATTCAATCAGAAATTTTGTCATCTATGCCTATAATAACTATAATCCCAGACCGGAATATCTACTTTTAGTTGGCGCACCAAGTCTCTTACCCAGTTATTACAATTCTACTTTAAGAATCTATACCGATAACTACTATGCCAATGTCTCAGGAGACTACCGGGCGGAACTTTGTTATGGTCGCTTACCGGCGAAGACCGCTTCCCAGTGTAGCGTAATGGTGAAGAAGATTTTATTCTATGAGAAGATACCGACATTGGCTGATTCTTTTTGGCTAGTGAAAGGGGTTGGGATTGTTAATGAAGATGGCTCTTCTGATGATACAATCTATTGGAATAATGTCCGGTTTGCCTGTCAATTGATGGGCAGCGCGGGATTTGTTCAGGTTGATACCTTCTCCCGATTAAGGGGAGATTCAGCCGGTGATGTTATCAATGCCGTAAATCAAGGTCGGGGAATTGTCTTATACCGGGGAAATGCCACCAATAACTGGTATACGCCATTTAATGTTAATGTCCAATTGACTAATAATGTTAATATGTTACCAATCATCGCCTCTATCACCTGCCAGACTTTAACCTTATCACCAAATGAGTCAATGGTTGGTGAAGCCTGGTTAAAGGTCGGGTCCGCCTCAGGCGGATTGAAAGGGGCGGTCGCCTTTTTCGGCAATACCCATTCCGGAACCAATCTGGCACCAATTAGGGGTGTTTGCACAAGGGGATTTTTTAGAACTTTCTTCTCCGAAAATTACCAATTGGGTAAGGCGGTCTTAGCGGCAAAAGAGAGTATCTATGCCCGATTTTTTAATCAGGCAGAATACGAAGGATTTAATCTTCTTGGTGACCCGGAATTAAATGTCTTAACTGGTATCCCAAAACCTTTAATTGTTGAATATCCCCAATCAATTCGGATTGGTGGTCAAAATATCACAATCCGGGTGAGAAGGGAAAATTTACCTTTGGCTAATGCCCTAATCTGTTTAGTTAAATCTTCAGAAGTTTATGCCTATGGTTATACCAATTCCTCCGGCGAGATTACCCTTAACATCTCTCCCCAGACCCCAGGGGAGATGACCTTAACTTGTACGGGACGCAACTCCTTACCCTTTTTGGGCACAATCTGGGTCTTACCCCCTTCTGGTTCTCCTTATCCGGTCTATTATGATTTAAGACTTTATGACTTTCCACCAAACGGTAATAATAACGGCAAACCGAATCCCGGAGAAGAGATTTCCTTAAAAATCTTATTAAAAAATATCGGCGATGTACCAGCATATTATCTCCGGGGAACTTTAAGGACCAATGACCCAAACTGCCAAATTTTTGATTCAAGCGCGACCTATGGCATAATCCCACCGGACTCAATAAGGGAAAATGAAGGTTATTATCGCTTCCGACTTTCTCCGGATTTGCCTGATGGTTATACTCTACCATTTTCCCTTTTCCTTACCGATACCTTAGGGAATAACTGGCAAACTAATTTCTCCATTTTCATCCAAAGGGGTATCCTCACTTTTACCAACTATTCAGTTCGGGACAGTGCACCGGGTGGTAATGGCAATGGCTTATTTGAACCGGGAGAATCCGGAAAACTTCTCTTCGGTTTAAGAAATACTGGCTCGGATGTTATCTCGGGTGCTTTTGGTCTCTTACGCTCTAAAACTCCGAAGGTGCGGGTGATTGATTCCTTAGCCTTCTTCGGTAACCTTTTGCCCGGAGAAGAGAAGTTTAATAACCTTACCCCATTCTCTCTAACCTTTTCGCCGAGCCTTTTTGGAGGGCAAAATATCTATTTAGATTTTATCTACTTCGGCGATGGTTTTTCTCCCTATCGGGACTCGGTTGGGATTCTTTTAGTCTTAGGAGGGAGTTCTCCTTCCCAACCGATTGGACCTGACCCTTATGGCTATTACTCTTATGACAATACCGACCTCTCTTCGGGCCGGGCACCAAATTATAATTGGGTTGACATCCGTTCTTCTGGTCAACTTGTCCCCGGGGCAACCGAAGCGAATGATACCATCGTCTCTTTAAGACTACCCTTCACCTTCAAATACTACGGTCGGGAATATGATACCGTCTCAATTTCTTCCAATGGCTTTTTTGTTATGGGCCGTTCCACCTATTATTCCGGAAACAATCGCTCTATCCCCTCTCCTTCGGCGCCGGTGCGGGGGGTATTTCCCTTTTGGGATGACTTGGATACGAGGAGGCAGCAACAGATGGTGAACGGCGAAGTCTACCATTATTACGACCAGGCAAATAATAGATACATCATTATGTTCTGGGATTGCCCCCATTACCAGCGAAGGGATGTCCGGGAGACATTTGAGGCAATTTTATTTGACCCCCGGTATTATCAAACCCCAACCGGGGATGGTGAGATAATCTTCCAATATGCCGTAGTCTCCGATGCCCTCTCCTGCACGGTTGGTTGTCAAGACCACACAGAAACCCGAGGGATCTGCTATCTCTATAATAATACCTACCACCCGAATGCTGCTTCTTTGGTCTCTGGTCGGGCAATTAGATTAACCACCCTCCCACCGGTTGAGCAGAATACCCCTTGGCTCACCTTAGAGAGGGTTATCTTTGATGATACCCAAGGGGGCAATGGCAACGGGATATTAGAACCAGGGGAGAGTGTTCTTCTCACTATCTTTTTAAGAAATCGGGGGCAGGCAAGTGTCAATAACCTGATTGGTAAGTTACGCCGGCAAGAAGAAGACTTTATAGTTCTTGACTCAACCTGCAATTTTGGCACCGTAGGACCAAACCAGGAAGTGAATAACTCATCTTCTCCTTATCGCTTCCGTATTAGTTCTTTCCCTTCCGATACCGTACTCTCCTTCTTACTTCATCTTACCGGGACAAACTATCAAAACTCCCTCTCCTTCACCTTAGGGATGGGAAGTTTTACAGGAATTTCCCGGGATAAGGTCTTGAAGGCCTCAAGAAAGTTGAAGACCTTCTGGCGGGAGATCTCAGAAATTAAGAATGGGCTCCGCCGAGAGAAGTTGGCAATCTATAACTTCTCTGGTCAGAAGGTAGAAAAGATAGAAAGGGCGGGAATTTACTTCCTAAAAATTGGTGGCAAAACCGAAAAGATAATCTTCCTTCCTCCAGGGAGATGAAATTCCTCTTTGCCAATTTAGAAATTGAATGCCAAGAGGGGGATATTACTAAGCAGCCGGATATGACGGCGATTGTCAACGCCGCCAATGCCTGGCTCCGGTCGGGCGGCGGCGTAGCCGGAGCGATCCATCGGGTAGCAGGACCAGAATTGGCAGAAGAGTGTAGAAAATTTGCTCCGCTAAAGACCGGAGAGGCGGTCCTCACCAAGGGTTATAAACTACCGAATCGTTATGTGATTCATTGCCTTGGTCCGGTCTACGGCCGGGATAAGCCGGAGGATAAACTTCTGGCCGCTTGTTACGAAAACGCCCTGAGATTAGCGGAAGAATATAAAATTGACTCTCTTGCCTTTCCTGCTATCGCCACAGGTTATTTTGGCTATCCGATAGAAGAGGCAGCAGAGGTGGCGATTAAGACCATCTTAAAAATGGCACCCCAATTAAAATCCGTTAAGAAAATCCGTTTCGTCCTCTTCACCAAAAAAGACTTAGAAGTTTACCAAAAGGTCTTAAATAATTTACTTAATCCAAAACGATATTGAGCAACTTATCTTTAATATAGATAATCTTCTTTATCTCCTTTCCCGCAATATAATTTTTAATCTTGCTCTCTTCCAATGCCAATCGCTTAACCTCCGCTTCTTCACTTCCTAAGGGGACAACAATTTTGGAACGGAGTTTGCCGTTAATTTGAATTGGAATCTCCACCTCCGGAAATTTTATAGCGGAAGAGTCATAATTCGGGAAAGGTAAGGAGGAGATAAATCCCTTTCCTTTTGCCCTCTCCCAGAGCTCTTCGGCGAGGTGGGGAGCGAAAGGGGAGAGGAGGATGAGGAAATTATAAAGGGAAAAGCGAAAGACTTCGCTCTCTTTATCGGGGAAGGAGGTTAAGTCATTTAGGAATTCCATTAAGGCGGCGATCGCGGTATTGAACTGAAACTTTTCGTTATCCTCCTTAACCTTCTTAATAGTTTGATTCAAACGGATATAAAGTTTCTTCTCAGAAGGGGAGAGGGGTTCTCTTTTCATCTCCAATCTTATCTGGTAATTATTCTCTGCAAAGAGGCGATAGATCCGGTTTAAGAAACGTTTCGCCCCGGTGATTAACTCATCCTTCCAATCCAGATCCTTTTCCGGAGGCGCAGCAAAGAGGATACCTAAACGGGCGACATCCGCGCCGTGTTCTTCTAAGAAAGGACCAACCCAAACCCCATGCTTCCGGGAAGAAGACATCACCTTGCCGTCTAAAAGGACCATCCCTTGGGTAAAAAGGGAAAGGCAGGGTTCGTCATAGGCGCAGAGGCCCATATCGTATAAAACCTTAGTGAAAAAGCGGAAGAAGATTAAATGCCCACAGGCATGCTCAATCCCTCCAATATACTTATCAATTGGCAACCATTCCTTTGTCGCCTCATAGGTGAAGGGGAGTTTCTCATTTCTGGGGTCTAAATACCTTAAAAAATACCAAGAGGAATCAACAAAGGTATCCATCGTATCCGGATCCCGTTTTGCCTTACCCCGACACTTCGGACAGGTCGTGTTAATAAAGTCTGCCACTCCGGCTAAAACCGACTTCCCCTTTGGGAGATAGTCTTCAACCTTTTCCGGAAGAAGGACCGGTAGATCCTCTTCGGGAACTGGCACAATACCACACCTTTCACAATGAATCATCGGGATTGGTGTCCCCCAGTACCTCTGCCGAGAGATTAACCAATCCCTCAAACGATAATTGACCTTTCTCTTTCCGATACCCCTCTCTACCAGATAGTCGGTTATCAACTTAATCCCTTCTGGGGAAGACTTTCCGGAGAAAGGACCGGAATTTACCATTATCCCCTCACCAGTATATGCCTCACCCATCTCCCCTTCTTTCAAATCACAACCGAATGGTTTAATTACCACCCTTATTGGTAAGTTATATTTCTTAGCGAATTCAAAATCCCTCTGGTCGTGGGCGGGAACCGCCATTATGCAACCAGTCCCATAGGAGGCTAAAACGTAATCGGCGATAAAGATTGGAATTTTCTCTTTACTTAATGGGTTTTCGCAATACCGGCCAATGAAAATACCTTCCTTCTCCCGACCGATTGCCTGCCTTTCAATCTCTGACTTCTTCAAGATTCTTTCTATAAACTTCCTGATTTTTTCTTCTTCCTCTGTTCCCCTTATCAGTTCTTCGGTAATCTCCGCATCGGGGGCGATTGCCATAAAGGTCACACCGTAAAGGGTATCGGGTCGGGTGGTGAAGATATTTAAGGAATAATTAGTCCCCAAGACCGGAAAAGATACCTCAACCCCTTCACTGCGGCCAATCCAATTCCTTTGCATTATCTTCACATTTTCCGGCCAACCTTCTAATTGGTCAATCCCTTCCCAGAGCCTCTCCGCATAGGCGGTAATCTTAAAAAACCATTGTTCCAACTTCCTCTTCTCCACAATTGCGTTACAAGTTCCCCGATAACACCTGCCTTCAACTACCTGTTCGTTGGCTAAGACCGTTTGACAGCCCGGACACCAGTTCACCCATCCCCCTTTCCGGTAGGCTAAACCGCGTTCGTAAAATTTTAAAAAGAAGTATTGATTCCATTTATAATAGTTTGGATCAAAAGACCAGATTTCTCTCTCCCAATCGTAACTTATTCCCAAGCGGATTAAGTGTTCCTTAGAAATCCTTATATTCTCCTTTGTCCAAACTTCGGGGTGGACCTTATGGATAATGGCGGCGTTTTCGGCGGGTAAACCAAAGGCATCCCAGCCGAAGGGATGGAGGACATCCTTCCCTTCTTGCCGTTTAGTCCGAGCGACCACATCACCGATCACATAGTTTTTGATGTGACCCATATGTAAATCGCCAGAAGGGTAGGCATACATCACTAAGCAATAGTACTTATTCTTAGGATGGGTTGGGGTACGGAAAATACCTGCCTCTTCCCATCTCTTCTGCCACTTCTTCTCTATCTCCGGAAAATTATATTCCAACTTCATAGATTTTAATTATAAAAGAAAAATAAAAAGTTGTAAAGATAAGACACTTCCAAAAGGAAATACCTACTCCAATCCTTTCCCCCAAATTTGTGACAAAAATGGAAGATTTCTCATCCAAAAAAATTGGCATTTCTGCCAAAAAATTTGGCAGGGGGATAGAAAAATAGACTTTCTTTATAAGATAAGTTACCAAATTTTCAATTACTTAATGGCAATTCATTTTTGGCACATTCTTTGCTTATTTATTTTGAGCTATCCGCCATCTATTAAGCCGCCAACCGCTGTGGCGGAAGTTAGGAGATTTACTAAATGGGGGCGGAAGAAGGGATAGATGGCGGATGGCATTTAATATGTTAGGAAAAAGAAATTGGTTCTTATTGATCTTTATCTTTCTTATTATTCTCTTTGCCTTTGCCCTTCTTCCTTTTTTTTATCTTAAAAGAAATTATCCGGATAAGGAGAGTTGGACCCTCTTCCAATCCGCAGAGCGGCTAAAAAGTCTTTTGAAAAAGAAGAATGTAAAAGGGATCTATAACCTCTTCAATCCCACTTTCCAAAGGGAAATCTCCGAAGAGAGATTTACCACCACCCTGGCGGAATGGCTGAAAGGGAAAAAAATGAGGAAGGTGGAGACAAAGTTTACGAATATCACCGGATTTACTGGCCAAGTGTCCACTTGGGTTTGGGAGGATAAAAAGGATTACCTCTATCTCTTCTCTAGTTGGATTAAGACCGATAGCGGTTGGCGCCTCTTATGGTTGACCCCGATCTTAAGTCAAGATTTTGAATACGGAAGGGGTGAGGTGTCAGAGCGGAGAAGACTATTGGGTTTAGCGATAAAGGAGGCATTCTCTAAGGAAGGTTTTGGTGACCTTTTCTTAAAACTAAATCTCCCTCGGCAACTGGTCTTTATAAAAAAGGGGCGTCCCGAAGAGAAACCACTTTTAGATAAATCCCCCTTACCGATCCTCTGGCTAACCTTAGATGAGATAAAGAAAAAATCTCAATACCTCCCAATCCCTTTCTATTTTGACTTTGGGGCGATAAGGATAATTGACAACTTAGCCACTGTCTATTTGGATATCATCCCCATCAAAAATGGAGAAAACCAGTCATTACGTCAGCCCCGCGGTCTCCAATTTCAATTCCGGCGCAAAGAAGGGGATTGGGAATTTGCAGGCTACGGTTCCCGCTGGTAAGGAAAAAATTACCATTTTAACCTTTTTAATAACTCCCCCAAAAGGAGAGTGGTGGCGCTGAGGGGAATAATTATTAACCACCGGCTAAAGGGGAAAGGGGCGATTTCAAAAAGTTTAGCCAGAGGAGGAAAATAGAGGATCGCCAATAAGGAAAGGAAAGTTAGGCTTTGGGCGAAGAGTAATTGGGGATTAGAAAAGAGACCAATCTTAAAGAGAGAGAATCTTTCCGAGCGCCAATTGCCGCAATTAAACATTGCCGAGATGGTAAGGAGAGAGAGAACCAAAGTCCTCGCCTGATTGATATCCGAGCGGTGATTAAAGAAAATAAATAAAGCCTGAATGGTGAGCAAAATCGCTAAAATTAAACTGAATCCCACATTGCGCTTAGTGAAAAATAATTCTTTTCTTCCTCGGGGTGGTTGGCGCATAAGGTCCGGTTCGGGCGCTTCCAGACTTAAAGCGAGGGGGGGCAGACCATCGGTTACTAAATTGAGGAAGAGAATCTGGACCGCGGTGAGAGGAAGGGGTAAGCCAAAAAGGAGGGTGAAGAGGATAATGAGTATCTCGGCTAAGTGTAAGGTGAGACCGTAACTTAAAAAGTTCTTTGTGTTCTTAAATATATTCCTCCCCTCTTCCACCGACTGGACAATTGTGGCAAAGTTGTCATCCAGAATAACCAAATCGGAAACTTCCTTTGCCACTTGGGTTCCGGTTATTCCCATCGCTATCCCGATATCCGCCTTTTTTAAGGCTGGCGCATCATTCACCCCATCTCCGGTCATCGCCACCACATAACCTTTACTCTGAAATGCGGAAACGATCCGTAATTTGTGGAAGGGCGAGACCCGGGCGATAAGGTCAATTTTTTCAACCTTTTCGGTCAATTCCTCATCACTCATCCGGTCTAAGTCGGCACCCGTTAAAGAAATTCCATCCCTTTGAGCGATGCCAATCTCCTTCGCTACCGCTTGGGCGGTGAGGAGATGGTCACCAGTAATCATCACCGGTTTTATTCCGGCGTCACGGCACTTATCTACCGCGGGTTTCACCTCGGGCCTCGGTAAGTCCATCATCCCCACAAAACCTAAAAAGGTGAGGTCTTCCTCTATCCCTTCATCGGATAAGATCTCTCCTTCCTTAAACGCCAAACCCAAAACCCTAAGTCCCCTCTCCGCCATCTCCTTTAAGATAGAAAGGTATTGCTGGCGGACCCCCTCTTCCAATCGGCATCTCTCCAAAACCACTTCGCCCGCTCCCTTACTGGCAATAAAAGAGAGGTCCCCCTTTTTATGAACGGTGGTCATCAACTTCCTCTCCGGAGTGAAAGGAATCTCGTCAACCCGCGGCCATTCCCTTAAAAGATCTTCCCTTTTTAAGCCTCTCTTTTCCGCAAGAACCAAAAGGGCGCCTTCGGTTGGATCGCCATCAACTACCCATTTCTCCCCTTCCCTTCTTAAAGAGGCATCATTACATAAAAATCCAACGCGAAGTAAACTATCCAGAGCCTCTTCTAAGTTCGGGTGAGAGCCCGCTTTAAGAAAAAACTCTCCTTTTGGCTCGTAGCCAACACCACTAACCTCAACAAGGACATTTGGGGGAAGGAAAATCTCCTTTACCGCCATCTCCCCTTTAGTTAAGGTTCCGGTCTTATCCGAACAGATGACATTCACTGCCCCTAAAGTCTCAACACTCGCTAACTTCTGAACCAACCCCTTCCTTTCTGCCATCCGCTTCACCCCTAAGGAAAGAGAGACCGTGATCACCGCCGGTAGGGCTTCCGGCACAACCGCCACCGCCAGGGCAATTGCCCAAAGAAACATCTTCGTTAAACTCTCTCCGCGGTAAAAACCGATTAAGAAAATTAACCCGGAAATCAATAGAGTTAATATCCCAAACCATCTCCCCAATTTATCCAGAGAGATCTGTAAGGGGGTCTTTTTCTCCTCAATCTTTTCTAAGACTTGGGCAATCTTTCCGAATTCGGTATCCATTCCGGTGGCAAAGACGACCGCCTTACCCTTGCCGTAGACAACCGAAGTGCCGGAAAAGAGGATATTCCTCCGGGCAAAGGAGGGGGTCTCGGGAGGTAGGATACAAACATCCTTTTCCACAGGAATTGACTCCCCAGTTAAAATTGATTCATCAACCTTTAAGGTATTTTCTGATAAAAGATAACAGTCGGCGGGTATTTTATCCCCGGCGCTTAAAAGGATAATATCCCCCGGTACTATTTCCTCCGCGGAGATCACCTTTTCCTTACCTTCTCTCATCACTCGGGTATAAGGAGAAAGGAGGCTTTTCAACTCGCGCACTGCCCTTTCTGCCTGGTAGTTTTGGACTCCCCCCAAAAGGGCGGAAAGGAAGACAATCGCTAAAATGACAAAACCTTCGGTCCAGTCCCCAGTCAGGATGGCAATTAAAGTGGCAAAGAGCAGAATGAGAATGAGAAAGTTCTTAAACTGCTCCAGGAAAAAGAAGAGGAGATTTCTCCTTCTTAATTCCCTTAACCGGTTCGGACCAAATCTCTTTAACCTCTCTTTAGCCGCCTCCTCCGAAAGCCCTTCGGCTTGGGTTTTTAATTCTTCTAAGACCTCCTTGGGGGATTTGGTATGCCAGGTTTCTTCTCTCTCGCTTTTTAAAATCATTTTAATAAACTGACAAGCCATTGACAAAGCAAGGTCTCGCCGTCACAACTGGTCGTCTTAATCCTCTTGTCAATTTTTACCAATTCCTTCAATCCCCAAATGACCTCCCTCTTCTCCCAAAGGGGATTTTTCTCTTCCGCCAAAAGGCGGAAGAGAATAGCGGCCAAATAGCCGATAATCACCTCCAATTTCCCCGCATAGAGATAGAGGTTATGGAGGGCTAAAAGGGCTCTTTTCCGATCTCTATTCCGGAAAGCATTGCCTAACTCTTGAATGGGAAAACGCCTACTCGGAGAGATCACCTCCTCCAACTCCTTCCGGGTAATCCTTTGCGTCTTAGCATAGAGTTTAACCTTTTCGTATTCCTGATAGACTTGCGTATAATCTTCCCCCGCATATTCCAAAATTAGAGATAAACAATCTTCATCAATGATATACCCTTCCCTTCTTGCCCTCTCTCGGAGTTCCCTTTTGATTGCCCACGGTTGCCCCCGGTAGAGATTGATCGTATAATTAGCCAAACCTTCCTTTTTCAGAGAAGACTCTATCTCCTTTGACCAAATGACCTTAGCCACCACTAAAACCGGACTTTTCTTAGTAGTAGCAATCTTTTTTAATATGGGAAGTATTTTTTCCAATAGGGACTTTTCGGAAAAGAGAGAAGAAGAATTTTTTAAGATGAGGAGTTTCTTCTCAACAAAAAGGGGATTAGTTAACAACCTCTCCGCGAGGGTGGGGATATCAATTTCTTCGCAATCAAGTATCTCCGACTCATAAGAGACCCCTTTCTCTTCCAACTCTCTTTTAAGATGGGAAAGAAATTCCTCCGCTCGGATATCATCCTCACCCAAAAGGATATAAAGAGAATTTTCTCTCACTTGAAATTTTATTAGGAAAAAAGGGAAAATCAAGAGGTACCTTAAAGGGGAAAATTTATTGACTTCTTAAATCCGCTACCTATAATGGGCAATGAAAAAAAGATATTTCAAGAAATTTCTCCTTCTCGGCGTCTTCCTTTTTTTAGGATTTTTAATCTCCCGCCTCCCCTTTCCGGATATGAAAGAACCAGCCCGCATCACCTTAGGGATTCTTTCCATCGCCATCTTCCTTTGGATTACAGAGATTGTCCCTTTATACATCACTTCCTTCGTCATCCTCTTTTTAGAAGTCTTATTTCTCACAAAATTTGTTGGCGATTTTAAGGTCTTCCTCTTTCCCTTTTTTGACTCGGTAATCGTCTTATTTTTGGGGGGATTGGTTTTAGCCTATACCTTAAAGAAATTTAACTTAGACGAATGGTTTCTCTTCTTAATCTTAAAACGCGTCGGGAACTCTCCTTCCCGCATCTTATTCGGTTTGATGGTGGTGACGGGCTTTCTTTCTATGTGGATGTCCAATACCGCAGCGACCGCCTTAGTGATCGGTTTGGTCTTGGTCTTAATCAATCAAATCCCAGCGGATGACCCTTTGGTTAAGGCATTGGCTTTGGGTATTCCTTTTGCCGCAAATATCGGGGGCATCGCCACCCCGATCGGCACCCCGCCCAATGCCTTGGCGATTGGTATCCTCCGGGAAAAGGGGATTAGTATCTCCTTTTGCCAATGGCTCTTCTTTGGTTTACCGATTACTGCCATCCTCTTTTTTCTCATTTATTTTATTTTAAGGCTTCTTTTTCGCTCTAAATTGTCAAGGGTGCCA
>JBDRVQ010000020.1:0-25393 GCA_039801905.1 candidate division WOR-3 bacterium
GGGGAACATAAGCAAGTTCTGGATAATACTGCCTAACCGAGGTATTAGTTAGTCTTTCCCAATTGCCAATTTGACCTTGCCCCCTTGGAGTATAACTATAGTGATATCGGTAGAAACCCCATCTCTGTCCACCACCGTACTCACTATTCCCCTCCAAGAAATATATCCCAACAGAAGGAAGTCCCTCCCAGGATGTGTAATTTCCTGTTTCTAAGGCAGAAGTAAGGGTTGCTGGGACAAGGAGGTCTTCTAACCGTCGCCATGTATCCTGAGGGATATCATATACCCAAAATTCCCGACTTCCTTTTCCCTTAATGGCAAAGATAAGATGTTCATCAGATGCTGGAATATAGCAATAAGCAAGATTTGCTCCGGTATCCACTGCTGGTTCTGGTAAAGGGGCTAACTCAACCCAGGTTGGATTGCCATAGAATTTACAATCAGCATAATAAAACCGGTTTCTTTGAAGAACCCTGTCTCGGAAGATAGCATATAGTCTTCCATAACCTGCTCCTTCATATCTTCCATAGCACATCGCTGTTCCCGCGGTCTGGCGATGAGGTGTCGGCTCAAAGTAATACCAAACCCCGTAGCCAAAAAGGCTTAACGGAAGGAGCAAAAATATAAGATAGATAGATAGATACTTACTCATAACACACCTCCTCTTTTCATCATATAATATTATATATGGGAAAAAATATTTGTCAAGGGTTCGGTTTGGATAAGATTCCAAAGGGTGGTTGACAAGAAAGAAAAATTTTATATGATTAGGGATGGGAAAAATAAGAATTGGTATCTTTTATCTCTTTTTCTTCTTATCTTTATTCGGGCAGAAGATTGAGATGAAGAAGGCGAAGTCTTTTAGCCTGCCCAACTTAGAGAAGAAAAAGATTTGCCTTGATTCCTGTCTGGGGAAAGGACCGGTCTTTATCTCCTTCTGGGCGCTCTGGTGTAAAGCCTGTATTGAAGAACTTGATGCCTTTAAGCCGGTCTATGATGAGTTTGAGACCCTTGGTTTACAGGTCTTGGCGATTTCCGAAGATGGTCCTCAGGCACAAGGGAAGATTAAGCCCTTTGTGAAATCCCGGAAGTGGCGCTATCAAGTTCTTTTAGACCCCACAAATAAGGTGAAGGATTTATACGGGGTGAAGGCGATGCCCACCAGTTTTTTGATTGATAAGAATGGGGATATTATCTATCAGCATACCGGTTATAAGAAAGGGGATGAGAAGAAGATTCAGGAGAAGATAAAAGAGTTACTGAGGAAGGAAGAGAAGAAGTAAGGGATAATCGCTATGGGTTTTAAGGGCAGGTATTTAATTGTCCTTCTGCCGTTTTTTCTTTTTGCCCAAGAAACTGATTCCACAGAGGTTGAGGAGGTCTCTCCGGGGATTGTCTTTTCTGGTGCTACTAAGACCGAATATTGGTTCTTTTTCGGTAATGATTCTTTAATTCGGAAGACGGAGCATTTTGAGACTAACACTTCTCTCGTGATAAATTATGAGAGATTTTTTTTGACAGGAAATCTCTTTCTCTTTGAACCATCACGGCCCAAAACTCCTTTTCGGTTAATCAGTGGTTCTTTTGAGTACCGGATTCCCAATTTAGAATTGGGCTTTGGTGATTTCTATCTTTTATTCGGTCGGGGATTAACTCTCCGTTCTTATTGTGATGAGAATTTTCGCTATGATAAACGCCTTTTTGGTTTTTCCAGCCGGGCGGAGTTCTGGCAGAACGAGATTCGTTTATTTTCCGCTCGTCCCAGAAATATCTTTTTTTCTGAGAATGCCTATCGGTTTGAGAACGATACGAGTGACCTACTACGCGGGATAGAATTTAACTCTTCTTTGCTTCCTCATTTTGAGTTAAGCGGTCGTTATCTGAGA
The DNA here is from genome assembly GCA_039801905.1 of candidate division WOR-3 bacterium. Lineage (NCBI taxonomy): Bacteria > Pseudomonadati > Caldifarciminota > Caldifarciminota bacterium. The sequence goes on from JBDRVQ010000020.1 coordinate 1,887, forward strand.
TTAAACCGGGAGAGTGATTTAACCCCCCAGGCATTTACGGAGATTTTTGGTCCAGGTATTTCTTTTAATTATCAGTCCTTAGAGGTTTATTACGAGTATGCCCATAAACTCCAAACTCGGGAGATTATCGGTGGTCGGAAAAAGGGGAGAGGCCATTATTTCAATCTCTCTTTTGCCTCTTCCCTTTTCGGTCTTTTGTTTGAGTATGAGGATTACGATTCTATTGATTTGGGCGGAACTGGTTTTCGGTATAATGACCCACCGACACCAATTAAAAGGGGGATTTCTATAAATCGGGGAGTTGACGAGAGGGGATTTGGTCTTACCGGTAATACTTCTTTATTTAATTTTAATTGGGAAGGGAGTTATGCCTGGTTTTATAACCATAAGAAGGAGAAGGGGATAAGGGAATTGGTCAATAAGATAGAGTTTGAATTTTCCGAAAAGTTGGTCCCGGTTTTTACCTTTGAACATATAAAAACAACCGGCATTGAAGAAGGGATTTTATTCCGGCGGGAGATGAAGCCAATCTTAGAATTGAGATTTCATTCCCTTAAAAATTTTACTCTTACCGGAAGTATCAATTTTGTCCGAGAAGGAGAAGATTCTTATCAGGAAAGGGGAATCTCTCTTTCCGCTGATGTCTTTAAGGAATTTACCCTTACTTTTAATTACGAGAGTGCGACGAAGGCGGTAAAAAGGTATGACTATGATAAGAGTTGGCTATTATTGGAAGGGAGTTTTTCCCTTTTAGATAATCTAATTTTACGAATTAGGCTCGGAGAAGAGAAGGGTGGTTTGGTCTGTTCCGGTGGGGTCTGCCGCTACGAGCCACCTTTCTCGGGAATAAAGAGTGTTTTGGTGATGAGGTTTTAGTTATGCGGAAACTCTTTTTTCTTATTCTTCTCTTGCTTGGGATTTTTCTTTTGGTTAGTGGCTTATTGGGCGGTGCCTTCTTAGAGGTTTTTAAGGCGGGTTCTTTGCTCTGTCTTTCCTGTATGGGGTTAGGATGAGACCTTATCGTTGGGGCCAAGTTATCTCTTTAATTCTCTTGAATCTCTATCTCTGGGGATTTTTCCAAAGGAATCTTATCTATACCGGATTTTTAAAGGGGTTTATGGGACCGATTCTTCACTGCTGGTCAACACCAACAACTTTCTTCTCCTGTCCCCTTGGTTCCTTTCAACATTTTATCGGTCTCCATCTTCTACCGCTCTATCCCTTGGGCTTTATTATTATCATTTCTGCTTTTATCGGTCGGATGCCCTGTGCCTGGGTTTGTCCTTTTGGTCTTTTGCAGGATTTACTTTATAAGATTAAAATTTTTAAGTGGCGCCTGCCAAAATTTATTAATCTCTTAGGAATAATCGTTGGCATTGTTGTTGGTTATCTTTTTGGGAGAAATAGATTTGAATATGGGATTTATAGTGGATTACCATTGGCGATACTCTTGGGGTTAGTCTTTAATCTCATTCCAGGAATAAAAGGAATTAAGATGCCAATGAGTTATCTCAAATATCTATTTCTTTTGGTCTTTGCCATAGTCTTTGTTTATCTTACTACGGAACCCTGGTTCTGTAAGATTTGTCCCGCGGGAACCTTAGAGGCGGGAATTCCTTTGGTCCTCTGGGACCCAGATAATTACTTAAAGGCGATGGTTGGGACTTTCTTTTACTTTAAACTTATTATTTTGGGCTTTCTTTTAATTAACTTTATTGCCATAAAGAGACCATTCTGTCGGGCGGTCTGTCCGATTGGGGCAATCTATTCTTTAACCAATCGGATAAGTATTTTCCATTTGAAAAATTCAAAGGAGATTTGTACCGGCTGTGGTGTTTGTGAGAAGTTCTGCCCGACCGCGCTCTCTTATCAAGAAATCCCGGAAAATTCCGATTGTATCCGCTGCCTGGAATGCTATTATAAATGTCCCAAGAAGGCAATAAAAATAAAGTGGGGATAATTCCAAAGGAAAAAAAGCCGGATTGGTTAAAAGTGAGATTACCGGGGGGAGAAGATTATTCTCAAGTATTAAAGACCTTGAAAGGGTTAAAACTTAATACCGTTTGTCAGGAATCCCACTGCCCAAATCTTGGGGAATGCTTTGGTAAAAGAACCGCTACCTTTATGATTTTGGGCAAGGTCTGCACCAGAAATTGCCAATTTTGCTCTGTGGCATCTGGAAAGCCAGAGGCAGTGGACCCAGAAGAACCGAGAAAGATAGCAGAAGCGGTTAAAATTTTAGGCTTAAAATATGTGGTAATAACTTCGGTTAGTAGAGATGACTTGTCTGATGGCGGAGCGGAACATTTTGCCGAAACAGTGAGAAGGATTCGGGGAGAGAGTCCTTTCTGCCGAATTGAACTCCTTATCCCGGACTTTCTTGGGAATACCAAAAGTATTGACAAAGTGATGGAAACGCAACCGGATGTGATTGGACATAATCTGGAAACGATAAAATCTTTAACTAAAGAGATTCGGGACAAAAAGGCAGACTACGAAAGGTCGCTTTTTGTTTTAAGATACATAAAAGAGAAGAGTAGAATTATAACAAAAAGCGGTTTGATGGTTGGTTTAGGGGAGACCGAAGAGGAGATTATTTTCACTTTAAGGGACTTAAAAAGGGTAATGGTTGACATTATTACCATTGGTCAGTATTTGCCACCCACTAAATTGAGTCCTCCGGTGAAGAAATTTTATACCACCGAAGAGTTTTTTCGCTTAAATAAGTTGGGAAAGGAGATGGGATTTTGGAAGTTTTTTACTGGTCCTCTGGTGAGAAGTTCTTATAAGGCAGGAGAAATTTTTAAATAAAAAAGGCGGGAGGGAAACCTCCCGCCTCTATTTTTAGGGATTTCCTAATCACTCAGGATGACTTTCTCGGTAACGAAAGATTTACCCGCATTCAGTTTCAAGAAGTAGATTCCTTTCGGGAGAGGTCTTCCGGTTTCATCTCTACCATCCCAAATGAGATTGGGAGTAAGGGAGTTAAATCTCTTCACCACCTTTCCGGAGGCATCATAGATGACTAAATTGCTGGAATTATTCGGCAGGCTTAATGAAAGTCTGGTTGACTTAGAGAAGGGATTGGGAGAGCAGGAGAGTTTCACCGGTGTTTCCTTTTTGTTCTCGGCAATACCGATAAAGACCGAAAGAGGAACCTTATGAACAAAGACTGGGTTTTCTGTTGCCTGTCCTTGTCCCTGAACAACAAAGCCTGCCTGTAAATCTCCGATATAGGTAATCCAGACGGTATCATCAATCACTTCTGTTACACATGGGAAGCGGAAGGAGACAGTGGTTGTGGTATCGGTTAGAAGCACCGGTGGCAGCCAGGTCAATCCGTTGTCTAAGGAAGCGGCTCCCCAGATCGCTCCTCTCAAAACCTGGGTTGTTGGTTCCTGGTTGCTGGCGACAAATTCCTCCCAGACAGCGACAAGAATTCCTCTATCAGGATGCTGACCAATTGTTGGGCGGTTGGCGAAGATAGCATTATAGCCAACCGAGGCGACGATTGATTCTGGTTGTGCTCTATGAATTCTTGACCAGGGTGGAGTATTGGTTGGGCAGTAGTGCCAGATTTCGGTTGGAATCACCCAACCGGTATCACGAATCACAGGGTAGAGGGTAGCAACAAAATGGGGATTATCTCTTATATCAAAGAAGCCATAAAGGGAGGCGATGTGGAAACTGGCTAAGGTCTCAGAACCAGGGGTGAATGCGGGTGGGAAAGGTAAAGGAATCACCTCACTCCAAGTCTCACCACCATCTGGGGAAATTCGGAAGGCGGCGCTATCAACCGTGGCATCAGGATGGTCCCATTGGGTCCACATCACCATTACATTATTAGACCGTAAAGAAGAGGCGATATTATGGCAGGGTCCGGCATTGGCAATTGGTTCACCTGCCACCGGACCGATGGGGATCGGGGTAGTCCAGTTTGGCCAATCCCGGATTTTGGCGTAATAGAGATTATCCTGAGTTGCCGCATCAATCATTAGGCAGTGAATCCAGCCATTCCGGGTAACAGAAATTGGTGGCCATTGATAACCTTCAGGACCATTGGCGACTTCTGGGAAGAGTCCGGCTCCCGGTGAGGCATCCTTGGTAGCGATTGGAACAAGATTATTTGCTCCTTCTGGCACACCGTGGGCACAGGCGACCGCTTCCCCGGTTGGTAGGATATGAAAGCCACCAAAGCCGGTTCGCAATTGGAAGGCATTTTGTCCATAGTTCATATAAGGCGGTTCTAAGAAAGTCCAAGTCCGGGTTTGGAAGTCATAGAAGTTATAGCGCATATTCCGGTTTGGCCAACCGGAGGCAGCATCCGGAGAATACATCCAAAGGACATGGACACCCCAGTTTGGATCATTGGCAATCATATGGTAGCAGGGTCCGTTGAATTGCCAGTCGTACATTGTGCCACCAACGGTATCAACGGTGCCAACCAGGGCGAAGTTAACCGGATTGAATGGGGGATAATAGACCTTCAGATTTTCTAACGGGCGGTTATCATCCGGCAAGATATTTTTATTTACCATTAATTTGCTCCTCTCAATTCCAAAGAGGGAAATTGAGAAGAGAAGGGAAAAGATAATAAGGTAACGCATAAATCCTCCTATAACCTTAGATTATAAAAACTTTTTTGAAAATGTCAATAGGGCAGTCTTACTACTCAATTTCCAATCTTTCCGCTCCTATTACGAGACATTTAGGGAGAAAGAAAATAGACAGGGGAGCATCCTCCAAAATGGAGAAGAGAAGAGACCTTTCTTCATAGAAGAAATTGGGAAGAAAATTGCGAAAGAGATTGGGAAGGGAAACAATGTGGAAAAGAGAGGGAAAATGGGAAGAGAAATTCTCCTTTTTACCCTCCAAGGATGCCGTAGGGGGAACTGACCCTATCTTTTTGGTAAAAAGGCTTTAAATTATTGAAAATGAGTAACTTAAAAAATTTTCTCCCTTTCCAAAAGGTTATCTCATCAGATAATTTTCCTTTGAACTATTCCCAAATTATAACCTTTATTTTGATTTAATTGACATTGGAGAAATTTCCCTTAAGATAAATTTATGCACGAGAATACAAAGGTTGTGCACGGAAAAGAGATTTTATTTGATTATCAGACCCGTTCCCTTTCGGTTCCGATTTATCAAACTGCCCTTTTCACTTTTGCCAGTGCCGAAGAAGGGGCAGAGATTTTCGCCGGGGAAAAGGAAGGATATATCTATACGAGGTTGGGAAATCCAACGATTAGAGCCTTAGAGGAAAAGATCGCCTTCTTAGAGGAAGGGGAAGATTGCTGTGCCTTGGCTTCCGGAATGGCGGCAATTGCCAGTGTCCTATTTACCCTCTGCCAGAAGGGTGATGAGGTTATCGCTTCTTATCCCATTTATGGTTGTACTTATTCCCTCTTGGTCTCAATTCTTCAACCCTTGGGGATTAAAGTGCGATTTTTGCGCGCCGGGAATTTTTTGTCCGAGACGAAGAAGGTAGTATCCAAAAAGGTAAAGTGCTTATTGATTGAGAGTCCGACCAATCCGACCTGTGAGATAATTGATATCCGAGAAACGGCAAAACTTGCCCATTCGGTTGGTGCCTATTTAGTAATTGATAATACCTTTGCCACATTCTATAACCAGAAGCCCTTAAAACTTGGTGCCGATGTTGTTGTCCATTCCGCAACCAAGTTCATATCCGGACACGGCGATACCCTTGGTGGTTTAGTAATTGGAAAAAGGGATTTTATTGAGGAGTTAAAGGATAAGGCGCTTCGCTGTTTGGGTGGGGTGATTAGCCCATTTAACGCCTGGCTCCTCTTGCGGGGGATAAAGACTCTTGGGGTGAGGATGGAGAGGCATAATGAGAATGGGATGAAAGTGGCAGAGTTTCTGGCAAAACGAGAAGAGATCTCCCGGCTTTACTATCCCGGACTCCCCTCCCATCCCGGATATCGGATTGCGAAATCCCAAATGTCTGGTTTTGGCAGTATGCTCGCCTTTGAGTTAAAAGGGGGTAGGGAAGCGGGAAGAATTTTAATGAATAGTATAAAACTTTGCCTCTGCGCGGTGAGCCTCGGTGATACCGCAACTCTAATTGAGCATCCCGCCTCAATGACCCATTCTTCTTATTCCAAGGAGGCTTTAAAGAAAGCAGGCATTAGCGAAGGTTTAGTGCGGATGTCAGTGGGGATTGAGGACTATCGGGACATTATTGCCGATTTAAGCCAAGCCTTGCAAAAGATAAAAGGGGTTGCGAAAAAAGTTAGAGGAGATTCTTAAGAAGGATAGGCGGTATAAATTAGATGCCTATCTCTTTCTCTTTGAAGCCTTAGATTACACAAGAAAAATTTTTAATAAGCCAAAACACGTGACCGGGCAGGAACTCCTGATGGGGATAAAGGAGTTGGCAAAGATGAAATTCGGTCGGTTGGCAAAATTGGTTCTGGAAGATTGGGGGGTAAAAACGACCGATGACTTCGGAGAAATTGTCTTCAATCTGGTTGAGGCGAAATTGCTAACGAAAACGAAAGAGGATAAGAAAGAAGACTTTCACAATGTTTACTCCTTTGATGAGGTATTTGTCAGGGATTACGAGATCAGTTTTAATGGAAAATAACGAGGTTTTAATATCTTTCCTCCAAGAGAAACTTCCCCGGGTGCTCCCTTTTTATGAGGAGCGACCGGAACAGAAGGAAATGGCTCTCTGGGTGGCAAACTCTCTAAAAAATTCTAAAAACCTTTTGCTTGAGGCGGGGACCGGTGTCGGGAAGAGCCTCGCCTATCTCTTACCATTGGTTTGGCACAGTCAGAAAGAAAATAAGCGGGTCGCAGTTTCTACTTATACCAAAATTCTTCAAGAACAGTTAAGGAAGAAGGATATCCCGATTGTTCAAAAACTGATCCCTTTTCGGTATGCCACCGCCTACGGTTCGGATAATTACCTCTGCCGACGCCGGATGGAGAGAAATCTTCGCCTGGGACTTTTTGAACCAGAGGAGGAGAAGGAGTTCCGGGAGAAGGTCTCATTCTGGGCAAGAGAAAAAAATGGTTTGGTTGTTGATTTTCCGGAGAATATCCCTTCGGGTCTTTTGGCAAAAATCGTTCGGGATGGGGAGAGTTGCCTCGGAAAGAGATGCCCGTTTTATGATGGGTGCTATTATTTTCGGGCAAAGAGAGAATGGGAAGAGGCTGAGGTATTAATTATCAACCATTTTCTCTTTTTTGCCCATTGCGCCACCGATTATCAACTCCTGCCAAAATTTGACACCATTATCTTTGATGAAGGGCATCGCTTAGAAGATGCCGCAGTTAGTTATTTTGACATTGACCTTTCTCATACCAGTTTCCAAAGGAGCCTTGCTCTTCTTTACAATCCGAAGACAAAAAAGGGCCTTCTCCCTAACCTACCAATCAGTTTTTCCCGAAGAGAAGAGTTAAAAAAGAAGGTTTTAGAAGTGGAAGATTCCCTTGACGATTTCTTTTTAGAGATTAATGAACAGATAGAACCGAGGAAAAGGATTTTGAGACCCCCTTCTCTTCGTACTAAATTCCTTTCGGAATTAGAAAGTCTCAACGCTACTCTCTTAGAGGTGTGGCGGGAGTTAGAAGATGAGGAGTTAAAGATGGAGTTATGGGGAATGATCAAGGGCTTAAAGAAGAAGGAGAAAGAGATTAGAGAATTTATTAATCTCAGTGATTCGGGTTCGGTCTACTGGGTGGAGAAGGAAGAGGGGAGAACTTACTTAAAAAGTGCTCCCCTTTCCGTAGCGGGAATGATTAAAGAGATGTTGAGTAATTTTAAGGTTTTTATCTTAACCTCGGCGACCTTGACCGTAGCCAAGGATTTCAAATTTATTACCAACCGTCTGGGAATTGATGAGGCGGATAGGAAACTCCTTCCCTCCCCCTTTGATTACAGTAGGCAGAGCCTCCTTTTTATTGATGAGAGATTACCCTTTCCCACTGAGGAGGAGTTTGTTAAAAGATGCGCTTTGGTGATTGATGAGTTAATCAAAGTGGCTCGGGGTAGGACCTTAATTCTCTTTACCAGTTTTAAGATGATGGAGGAGGTCTTTGCCCGTTGTCTCAAGGGGAGATTTTCTTTCTTAAAGCAGGGGGATAAGCCTCCTTATGAGTTGTTAAAAGAGTTTCAAGAAGATACCGCTTCTTGCCTATTCGCTACCGCTTCCTTTTGGCAGGGGATTGATGTTCCGGGGGAGGCATTAAGTTCCTTAATCATCACCCGCTTACCTTTTGATGTACCCGATGAGCCAAGGATTGAAGGGATTGTTGAGGATTTGAAAAGAAAAGGGATTGAGCCATTCTGGAATTTTCAATTGCCCCAAGCGATTCTCCGTTTCCGCCAGGGTTTCGGTCGCCTCATTAGAAATAAGAATGACCGGGGTGTGGTTTCGGTTTTGGATAAACGCATCATTAGAAAAAATTATGGGAGTTTATTTTTGAAGTCTCTACCGGAAAATTTGCCAATTACCCTTAGTATCAATCCGGTTGTTGGTTTTTTCCGAAAGCGATGAGAAAATCTTCCTATCTTTCTATTAACTTAAAAGAAATTAGGGAAAAGGCTTTGTCTCTTTTGGCGGAATGCCGAATTTGTCCCCGGGAGTGCGGGGTGAATCGGTTAAAGAATGAAAGAGGACACTGCCAGACTGGTCGGTATGCGCTTGTCTCCTCTTATGGACCCCATTTTGGGGAAGAACCGGAATTGGTGGGCAGTTCGGGTTCGGGAACGATTTTTTTCTCTTATTGTAACCTTAATTGCCTCTATTGTCAGAATTATGAGATAAGTCAGTTGGGGGAGGGGAGGGAAAAGGATAGAGAGGCTCTGGCGAAAATTATGGTCTATTTACAGGAGATTGGTTGTCATAATATCAATCTGGTCTCGCCGACCCATATTGTTCCCCAGTTTTTAGAGGCATTAGAATTGGCGGTAAAGGAAGGGTTAAAAATTCCCATTGTCTATAATTCTGGTGGTTACGATAAAGTTGAAACTTTGAAATTATTGGAAGGGATAATTGACATTTATATGCCGGATGCCAAATATTCGGACGATGAGAATGCTAAGAGATATTCTAATGCCCCAAACTATTTTGCCACAAATAAACGAGCATTAAAGGAGATGCACCGGCAAGTTGGTGATTTAGTCTGTGATGAGAGGGGAATTGCCCAAAGGGGATTGATTATCCGCCATCTCGTGTTACCGAATCGGATTGCCGGTTCTTTTCGGGTATTAGAGTTTATCGCTCGGGAAATTTCTAAGGATACCTATGTTAATATCATGGCACAGTATCGCCCTTGCTATCATGCCTCCCGGTATTTAGAACTTTCCCGAAGAATAACCGATGAGGAGTTTAAGGAGGTTATTGAGTATGCGAGGAGTTTAGGCCTCCACCGAGGATTTTAAGATTGGAAAATTTCCTTGACATTATCCGTTTTGGAGATATGATATAATGAATGAAAGAAATTTTAAGGTAAAAAGAGGAGGGGGGTATGCCGGAAGAATTATTGCTTGATTATTATATCCCGATAGACTCCCGAACCGGGAGAGGGGCGTGTTGGTCAAATATTTTCCTTCACCCAGGTGGTGTCCCGGGACATGCGGTGATGCATGGTGTTGCGGTAAATATAGAGCCGGCTGGCGGTTTGAAACACGTGAGAGTGAGTATAATATTAACATTTCCACCTGACGCCGTAATTTTCACCCTGATATTAGACAGAATAGAAATCTATACCTACGAAGGGACCCTTCCTCCTTATTCTCCACCTTTCAGCAAATGTCTGATTCATCCCCAGCCATCATTAAATATAAACCTTAAGGACCAGTTGGATTTCCAAACCTCCCTCCTTTATCCAATTCCAGCCACCGCTCCTCAGTATATGCTCAATATCAAAATTTATGGAAATTATGAGAAGATATAAAAGGGAGGGAAAATGGCCGGGATTAGATACCTTTTCTTAATTGCTAACCTTTTGCTAATTTTTGGAGAAATTTTTCCTCAGGAGTATCGGTTTCTACCCGATTTTCGGGTTAACCAGGACTCACCGGTCGGCACCTATTACCATTCTACTGGTTTTGTTAACGGACATTCCATTGTCCAGATGGGTGATTATTTACTCGTCGCCTGGTATGGAAATCAGGAAGGAGGAGGTGATAATTATCAAGTCTATATATCAAGAAGCACTGACCAGGGAATGAGTTTTTTGCCTCAGATGAGGGTTGGTAACTTTGCCAAAGCAATTCTTCCCGCCCTCACTTATGACCATTTTGGTAATCTCTATTTAGCATTCACGGCCCGGACACTTCCTGGTGATACGATGCATATCTTCTGTGCTCGTTCTTCGGATACCGGTCGGACATTTCCCCAGATTACCCGGGTTGATGCGATTCATGGTGATACATCATACGCCCCGAGTAATCCGGCTATAGCCTGTAGGAGAAATGGTGAAGTTTATATCGTTTGGTCGGACCTTCTCGCCCCACCGAATACTGGGGCTCGGGTACTCTTTGCTAAGAGTAGTGATAGTGGAAGAACCTTCTCCCGTCCGCTTCTTTTGAGTTTAAGAGAGCCTCCTTTACACTCTTCCCTGCCAACAATGGCTGTTGATGGGCTTGGTAATATCCATATCACCTGGCGCGATAACCGGCTTTCTTACCCCCTTACCCAATATCATATCTTTTATACGAAAAGCACGGATGGCGGTAATTCCTTTCTCCCTTCAATTTTGGTTGATACCATCACCTTCACTTCCGCGACATTCCCCTGTTTAGCGGTAAACTCAACCGGGCAAGAAATTTATGTGATATATAAGGCAAGAATAAATGGCACCCATCATATTTACCTCTCCAAGAGCAATGATTTTGGCAATACCTTCCAAGAATTGGGGAGGGTTGACCATCCGGATACCTTGCCTTCGGATGAACCAAACCTTGTGCTCTTACCACCGAACCGGCTATTTTTTACCTGGAAACATGGTTTCTATCAGGCGACCGATATCTATTTCCGTTTCAGTCCGGATGGTGGGAATAACTTCTCGGAAATTTATCGGGTAAATACTCAATCTTCTCCCGGAGTAAATTATGGGCAGATTGCGGTTGATGAGAATTTGGTTGTCTATTGTGTTTGGACCGATTTTCGGCATAGTCAGAGTAGTTCGGAGATATATTTCACTAAGGGGATTCCTGAGCCCGGAGCTATAGAAGAACCTGTCTTCCTTTCCTTTCGTTCTATTGCCCCAGGTTTCCCTCACCCTCTAAGAATATGGGACGTAACTGGTAAGGTGGTGCCAAAAGGCAAAAAATTACAACCCGGGGTTTACTTTTTAAGGATTAACGAGAAAGGAAAGGAAAAGATTAAAAAGGTCCTCCTTTTGAGGTAGACTTTTATCTTTTAGGGGGTTAAAGGCGAGTATTCCCAAAATAAAGAGAGATTTTAATTTGACTTTGCTTAGTTCTTTTGTATAATGATTTGACTGCGCCTGTAGCTCAACTGGATAGAGCGGCGGACTACGAATCCGCAGGCTGGAGGTTCGAGCCCTCTCAGGCGCATAAGATTGTGAATAGATTCAGGAAGGAAGATTTTTTCTTTATGGGCGAAGCGATTAAGGAAGCAATTAAAGCCTATGATGAAGGTGAGGTGCCGGTGGGAGCGGTCGCAGTTCTTAATGGTCAGGTTATCGGTCGGGGACATAACCGAACTGAGGCTTTAAAGGACCCAACCGCCCATGCGGAGATTATCGCTATCTCGGCGGCGGCGAATGCCCTCGGTAATTGGCGACTGAAGGATGTTACGCTTTATTGCACCTTAGAACCTTGTCCGATGTGTGCTGGAGCAATAATTTTGAGTAGAATTAAAAGATTGGTCTTTGGTCTTAGGGATGAAAAATTTGGTGCCTGTGGTTCGGTTGTTGATTTAATGGGTGAAAAGTTATTTAACCACAAAGTAGAAGTAAAAGAAGGGATTGAGAAAGAAAAGATTAGAGAGATGATGCAAAACTTTTTTAAGGAGAAGAGAGAAAAGTGAAGGAGAGGTGGCCGAGTGGACGAAGGCGCGCGACTCGAAATCGCGTTCCCGACGAAAGTCGGGACGGGGGTTCAAATCCCTCCCTCTCCGTTTCTGAGATGAAAGAAAATCACCAAAAGAAAAAAAATTGGTTAATCTTTTTTTCTTTACTTTACTTTTTCTTTTCTGGGTATGGGCAACCTTTACTTTTAAGAAAGGGATACTTACCACCAAATCAAGTTCAATTAAAAAATTTTGAGACCATCATTAAAAAGTTTACCCGCTTTAAGTCACACCGTAATCCTAATATCTGGCGGTCCAGAAAGAGAAAAGGGATGACGGTTGACACGGTTAGAGTTCTGGCATTACGGGTAGAATTTCAAGAGGACTTTGATACCTTAACCACCGGCAACGGTAAGATGGATTTGAGGGGTTTTTTAAGTCCTGAGGATGGCCTCTTTTATGACCCACCCCATACCAAAAAGTATTTTGAGAGACAGTTGGAGGCACTAAGAAATTATTTTTTGACGAATTCTTATGGTAAATTTTATATTGACTTTAAGGTGATGCCGGAAGGGGTTTTAGATTGTTATCAATTACCACAGACGATGCTTTATTATGGTGATTCAATGCATAAATTTCCTTATTATGATTTTACCGGTGTGGAGATGGGGCTCTGTCGGCTATTGGAGGATGCGATTCGGATTGCCGACCGGGATACTTTAATCCACTGGCGCGATTACGACTTCTTTTTAATCTTCCACGCCGGCAGTTGTAATCAGACCGATGTTTTGGGTAATAGTCCTTTTGATTTGTATGCGGCAACGATTGGTCAAGCCGCCTTAAAATACTATCTGGGTAAGGATTATATCCTGACCGATGAGGGGACAAGGATTGAGATTGCTACCATTCTACCAGAGATGGCGAGACAGGATACCGCCCGTTTTGGGGAATACGGAATGGAAGGACTCTTGGGGCTTTTAGTCCACGAATTTTGCCACCTTTTGGGTGCCTACGATTTGTATGATGTTACCGGTTATTCAATGGGTGTTGGTGCTTGGAGTCTGATGGGCTATGGGGGTTGGCTTGGTGATTACTGGGCGGGTGCACCGCCGGGTTCGGTTCCTTCGCTTCTTGATCCATTCCATAAGATTCTGTTTGGTTGGGTAGAACCATTAACCTTGATAATGCCCAAAGAAAGTGTTCCGGTTTTTTGTCAAGCAATGGATTCTTCTCAATTTAAGTTTCGGGGCGACTCCCTCTCGCCGGTGATTATTAAAATTCCCATAACTAATACCGAATATTTCTTAATTGAGAACCGGCAGGTTGATGTGAAAAAGAAGGATACGATTGTCGTTCACCGGGAGGATGGGGTTTTGGTGCGGATTGAAGATGGGGAATATGACTTCTTTTTACCGGGAAGCGGGATTTTAATCTGGCACATTGATGGGGCGATAATCGCTCAGTACGGTCCTTACAATGCGATTAATATCAATCCCGCCCATAAAGGGGTTGATTTGGTAGAAGGGGATGGCATTCAAGATTTTGACGGCTGGGTGGAGTTTTCTTCTTATGAGTTCTTAGGTTCTAAATACGACCCATTCTTTATTGGCGGTTTTTTAGATTCCCTCTCACCTGCCACCAACCCCAGTAGTGATGGTTATTACGGGAAAACATTTTATACGATTAAGATAAACTCTCCTCTTGATTCCCTTTACCATTCGGACTCCATAATGTCAATCTCTTTCCGTTGCGAACTCTACCGGAAAAATTTTCCGAAAGAGATGGCTAATCCTATCGCCACTCTAAATTACTCCGACTTGAACTTAGACGGGAAAATTGAGTTGTTAGTTCAGGATACCACAGGCGACATCTATGCCTTTGAGGAAGATGGTTCTTCTTATGGTGATGTTCCTTTTGCCTATATCAATTCTCCAACCAAAATGCCTTTTGCCATTGGCGATGTCCGGGGTGATGAGCAATTGGAGGTGGTAAGTGGTGGAGAAAGGGGAAGGGTGATTATCTTCTCGGCGGATGGGCAGAATATCCGAGATTTTCTTACGCGCGGACCAATCAGTTCACCCATTGTTCTCTTTGACCTAAACCGAGACGGCAAGAAAGATATCCTCTTCGGTTCTGAGGATCTCTCTCTTTATGGTTTTACCGGTGAAGGGGAGACCTTAACTGGTTTCCCATTTTTCTTCTCTTCGCCACCGAAAGGTTTAGTAGTGATTGATTCAATAAATCCCAAGATTTTTGCCCTAACCGAAGATAATAACTTGTATTTAATTGAAGATGGAGAGGTAAAGAAAAAGGTCTCTCTTTCTACCCGTCCCTTTCCGCCGCCTTCCCCACCAGTCGCCGGTGATTTGGACCGGGATGGAAAAATGGAGATCGGGGTTTTGGCTGCGGATGGTCTTAAATATAAACTTTTTATCCTTTCCGATAATGGTGAAATAAAGGCGGAATCAAGGTCAATGATTGACTACCCTTCCTTTTCTTCTCTTGCTCTCTCGGATATTGACGGTGATGGCTATTTAGATATTGTCTTAGCCGGTAAGAATAAGATATATGCCTTCTCACCCTTAGGGTTTTTAGTGAATAATTATCCAAAAGAGTTTGATTCGGTTTATATAAGAGAAGAGGTGATTGAAGGTTGGATAATTACCGAGGAATTCCCTTTTATCTTTCAGTCTTCACCGGTGATTGGGAATTTGGACGGCGATGGTGCCTTAGACATTATTATCGGTTCACCCGATAACGGTATTTTAGGAATTAATGGCATCACCACCGAGATGGTGAAGTATTTTCCGTTAATGACCTCGGGTTCCGTTTCTTTATCTCCTTTACTATTTGACTTTGATGGCGATAATAGATTGGAGATGGCGGTGGCGGATGAGAATTGTTTTCTCTATGTTTATAATCTGCCATTTGGGGTTAATGCGACCTGGGGAAAAAATCTCCTCTCCCCGGATAATAATCCATTCTTCAAAGAAAGACCGGCTCAAATTCCTGTGCCCAGCGAGAAGATTCTGGAAGAGTTCTATCTCTATCCCAACCCGTGCGGTAATGAGGGTTATCTCCGTTTGCGGACGGGAAGACCGCCAGTGAAGTTGCAATGGAAGGTTTTGGACATTAATGGGGAACCGGTGAAGGGGCTGAAAGGGGAATTGACCTTAAACTCCATTTTATCGCAGGAGATTTCTATCCCGACCACTTCTTTAGCCCCCGGCCTTTATATTATAAAATTGGAAGTGATGGGAGAGAAATCACCCCGCTTTTATAAGTTTGGGGTAGTGAAGTGAAAATCTATCTTTTGATTTTGGGATGTCTCTCTCTTCTGACAAAAGAGATTGATTCCTTTGGCTATCTAAGGGAGCGATGGGCGCGGTTGGAGAAAGGGAGGGGAATAAGGAGAAATTTTTGGGGAAAGCCCTTAATCCCTGAAAGTTTAATTAGAGACGACTTTTTACTTAATGGCGATACCTCAGGGGGAGCGAAGCAATCCCATCCGAGAATTAGAGGCAATTCCCAAGTGGTTATCACTTTTAGTGATACCCGGGATGGCAATGCCGATGCCCACCTTCAGAGATTTTCCCTTGCCGGTCAAAACCTCGGGAGAAACATTCGGGCAAATGATGATTGGGGCTTAAAATGGCAGGGGGAGCCGGATCTAACGATTTTACCCAATGGTAACTTTGTTTTAGGTTGGGAAGACCGGAGGGATTGTAATTCCGATGTCTATATCCAAATCTTTGACCCCAACGGAAATAAAATTGGAGAAAATATAAAAGTGAATGATGACCAGACGAGAACCGACCAGAGAAATGTATCACTTTCTCTTTTGGGGGAAGACCGATTTTTGGTGGTCTGGGATGATTGGCGAAATGACCCAGGAGACATTTACGGGCAAATCTTCAATCTTGCGGGCATACCAATCGGTTCAAATTTTCGGGTGAATGAAGGGACTTGGCTTCAATACCATCCTTCTTGTGCCAGCGATTCTCTTGGCAATTTTGTCGTTGCCTGGCAGGATGGAAGGGGTTCTTCTTGGGATATTTATGCCCGAAGGTTTGACAAAGATGGTAATCCATTAGGTAGTGATTTCCGGGTTAATGATGACAACACTAACCAATTTCAAGGTGACCCAGAAGTGGCGATGAGCGAAGATGGGAGTTTTATTATCGTCTGGTCCGATGAGAGAAATGGCAACTCCGATATTTATGGCCAAAGGTTTTCTCCTGATGGCACAAGGATTGGGGGGAATTTTTTGGTCAACGAGATGACCTCAGGTAATCAATCCCAACCGAGTATCACCCTTACCCCCTCCGGGGAGTTTTTTATTTCCTATACTGATGACCGATTGGACCAAGGCGATATATTTCTTACCGCCTTTGAGGAAAATGGCACAAGGAGATGGACGATTAAAGTGAACGATGACCAAATTGGAAATTATCAAGGGATGAGTGCGGTAACGATTGCCGAAGACAGAAAAATTTGGGTCGTTTGGGAAGATAATCGGGAAGGTAATCAGGATGCCTATTGTCAGATTTTTTTCGACTCTTTGAGGGTTGGTAATAATTTTCGGGTGAATGATGATTCTTTTTCTTCCCACCAGCGCTGTTCCTTCCTTTCGGTTTCGGGCAAGGGGGAGTTCGTTTGCGTCTGGGAGGATGAGCGGGGAAATGATATTGATGTTTATCTCCAAAGGTTTGACACCTTAGGAAATCTCATTGGTGGTAATATCTTGGTTAATGATGACCATTCTTCTACTCACCAATTTTATCCATCAGTCGCTCGGGATTTTCTCGGTCGGATGTTTATTGCCTGGACCGATACCCGCAGTGGAGAATCTGATATTTATGGTCAGTTCTTTGATGAAAACGGCAACCCCGTGGGCAATAATTTTTTGATCAACGACGATACCCAAAATACCCAATGGTATCCGGTTTGTGCCGCGGATAGCGCGGGAAACTTCTTAGTGGTCTGGATGGACCGAAGGGGAGAAAATTGGGATATTTACGGCCAGAGATTCCAAGGAAGGAATCCGGTGGGCAATAACTTTCGCATAAACGATGTGGCAAGTGGTGACCAGTTATATGCCTATTGCGCAATGGCAAAAACCGGTTCCGCGGTTGTCACTTGGATGGATAATCGGGATGGGGATTTTGAAATTTACGCCCAGATTTATGATGAGAATGGCAATCCCGTCGGTAATAATTTTAAGGTGAATGAGAGCAATTCCTCTTTCCAAGGTTATCCCGCCTGTGCCCGGAATGAACGATTTTTAGTTTTCGCCTGGGAAGATGAGAGGGAAGAGGATGTTTCCATCTACGGGCAGGTGTTTCTCAATAATGGGCAAAGGGTGGGCAATAATTTCCGGGTAAACGATGACAATACCGAAGAGGACCAGTATTCCCCAACCCTGGATATTGCTCCCAATGGCGATATTATCTTTGTCTGGTGTGATGGTCGAAGAGGGAGAGGGGATTTAGATATCTATGCCCAGAGATTTGATTCCACCTTAAGAAGAATCGGTGGCAATGTTTTAATCTCTAATGACGATTTATTTCCGGGCCATAACCAGTGGTTGATTGGGCAGGGAATAAAAATCTATAAGGATAAAATTGGATTCTCTTGGATTGATAACCGGAGGCATAAGGGATGGGATATTTATGGGAAGTTGGTCAACCTTAACTTCCTTTTCCTAAAGGAGATGGCTAAGGAGAGGATAAGAAAATTTTCTCCCTTCCTTTTTGGTGAAGAAGGAGGGGTATTATACGATGTGAAGGGGGCGCAGGTTAAAGAAGCAAAAAGGAAGGGGGTTTATATCTTAAAAGAGAGGAAGGGAGATAGATTTTTCTATAAAAAATTTATTAAGTTTTAAGGAGTGAAATATGAGGATAATGGGCGAACCGTTTAGGATGAAAAATTTAACTAAATTCTCTTTCCTTCTTCTCTTCTCTCTCACTTTTGCTGCCCTACCCAAGGGGGGGTATCTTGTCTCCTCCGGTATTTTGCCCGGGAGTGGTCAACTTCTCTTGAAAGAGAAGGTGCGGGGTGAGATCTTTCTCTTAGCGGATGGCATCCTCTGGCTTTCTTTAATCTCCACCCGGAGTTTCGGGAATTTCCTCAACCGCGATGCGATTCTCTTTTCCGTGGAGCACGCCGGAGCGAATGGTAATAAAGGGGATGAAGATTACTATAAATACCTTGAAGAGTATAACTCATCGGAAGATTTCAACGGCTTAATTTTGAGGGAGGCGCGCCATCGTTATCCGGATGATCCGGCAAAGCAGAAGGAGTATTTAGAAAAATACGGTTATTTTGGTGAAGATAGTTGGTGCTGGGAATCGGATTCCGCCCGGGTTCGCTACTGGCGTTTCCGCCGACGGGCTCGGAACTATTACTTGAAAGCGAAATTTTTCTTCGCCGGTAATCTGCTCCTCCGGGTCTTATCCGTTTTTGATTGCAGTTATCTCCTGGAAAGGAGGGAGCGTCTTTCTTACCAATTCCAAATTTTTCCGAAGGCATCCTTCGGTTTTAATTACCATTTTTAGATGAAGACCTTAGAGACGGACTTTTTGGTAATCGGTAGCGGATTGGCTGGTCTCTGGTTCACCTATAAGGTGAAGGATTTCGGTAAGGTGATTTTAGTAACGAAGAAGGATTCGGCGGAATCTAATACCAATTACGCCCAAGGGGGAATCGCCGCGGCTTTGGGTGAGGATGACAGCCCGGAGATTCATTTTCAGGATACGATGAAGGCAGGGGAAGGTCTGGCAAAGGAAGAGATTGTGCGGATGGTGGTAGAGACCGGTCCGGAGTTGGTGAAGGAACTCTTCTCCTTGGGGGTTGATTTCTCAACTTATTATAACTCTTATGGTAAGTTGCGCTTTGACTTAGGAAGAGAGGGGGGGCACAGCCGAAGGAGGATTGTCCACGCCCGAGACTATACCGGAATGGCGATTGAGGAGACCTTGCTTTCCCTCCTTAAAGAGAAGAAGGGGATTGAAATCCGACCCCGGCATTTTGTCTTGGATTTAATCGTGGAAGAAGGAGAATGCTTTGGTGCCTTAGTCTACGACCGAGAAGAGAAAGAGGTGATAGAAATCATTTCTGAAATTACCCTCTTGGCGACTGGGGGAATTGGTCAGGTCTATCTCCATACCACCAATCCCCCAATCGCTACGGGTGATGGGATTGCGATGGGATTCTTAAAGGGGGTGCCGGTCTCCAATATGGAGTTTATCCAGTTCCATCCCACATCCCTTTTCGGTCATAAGATTGACGGTCGGGCATTTCTGATTAGCGAGGCGGTGCGGGGTGAAGGTGGGGTATTGCGGAACTGGAAAGGGGAAGCCTTTATGAAGAGATACAGCGAAGCCGGAGATCTGGCACCAAGGGATGTTGTTGCCCGGGCGGTTTATAACGAGATGAAGATAGAGAATAAGGAATATCTCTTTTTGGACCTCACCCATCTGGACCCATTCCGGATAAAGGAGCGCTTCCCTAATATCTATAATACCTGCCGCCAATTTGGGATTGATATCACTAAGGAGAAGATTCCAATTGTCCCGGCCGCCCATTACCTCTGCGGTGGTCTCTTAATTGATAAGGATGGGAAGACCAATATCAAAAGGCTCTTTGCCGCTGGGGAGTGTAGTTATTCCGGAATGCATGGGGCAAACCGTTTGGCATCAAACTCTCTCTTATCAACCTTAGTCTTCGCCGACCGGGCGGCAAAGAAGGTTAAGGAAGATAAAGGAGTGAGAAGCGCCCCACCAAAGAGAAAGGAAAACCTCTCCTTTACTTCTCCCTTAGGAAGGGAAGAGGTGAATCGGCTCACTGGGCAATTGAAGAGGATGATGTGGGAGAATGTGGGGATTGTGCGACGGGATAAGGAACTATTAGCGAACGAAAAATTTCTTCAGGAGTTGTGGGAGAGGGTATTTTCCCCGGCGGAGTCAGGAATACCGGTTGACCCGGAGTTTCTGGAGTTGAGGAATCTCACCTTGATTGGGCTTTTAATCACGAAGTCTGCCATCTCCCGGAAGGAATCCCGGGGACTTCACTATAACCTTGACCATCCGGAGCGAGACGATAGTAATTACCTTAAAGACACAATCCTCACCAGAGAGATTTTGACTTAGAGATGCGGGGCGAATTTGCCCAAGCCTTAGGCAGTTTTGCTAACTTCTTAATCGCGGAGCGGGGTCTAACTAAAACTTCCGCTGACTTCTATCTCACCGATGTTCGCCAATTCTTATCAACGACCGAAAGGGAATCCTTAGCCGAGATTGGGAGTAAAGATATAAGAGACTATGTGAAAAAGATGTACTCTTTAAATCTCAGTGCCGCTTCGGTCGCCCGAAAGATTATCTCCCTGCGCCAATTCTTCCGTTTTCTATTAAAGGAGTCGCTTATTAAGAATGACCCAACCGAGGATATTGAATTACCAAAGACTAAGAGAAAATTACCGGTCGTTTTGACGGTGGAAGAGATTGAAAGGATAATTAAGGTCTGTGAAGAAGAAGGAAGTTATGAGGGCTTGCGGGCAAAGGCGATGATTGAAATCCTTTACGGTTGCGGTCTGAGAGCCGAAGAACTTTTGAGTTTGAAGGTGAATAACCTATTTTTGGATGATGGTTATATTACCGTGTTCGGCAAAAGGAAGAAAGAGAGGGCGGTGCCGATTGGTCAACCAGCAATCCAAGCGATAAGAGACTACTGGAACCTTTCAAGACCGAAATATCTGAAAAAACCGACCGAGTACCTATTTTTGAATACCCGGGGTAAAAGGTTATCAAGGATGGGGCTCTGGAAGATTTTGAATTACTTTATTAGAAAGGCGAAGATAACAAAGCCGGTCTCTCCCCATACCTTCCGGCATACCTTTGCCACCCACCTCTTGGAAGGAGGGGCAAATTTAAGGGCGGTCCAAGAGATGTTGGGACATTCCTCAATTACCACTACCCAGATTTATACCAAAATTGAGCGGGAATACCTAAAAGAGGTTTATAAAACATTCCATCCCAGAAGTTAAGTTTTGAAAAATCAAATACTTAGATAAAAGGGAATAGGGGAGAAGCAAAAATTATGCCAAACTGAAAATTTTACTAAAATTAAAATAAAAATTTAGTGTCCAATTTTGGGGGGTATTTCCGTATTTATTATAGAGTGCTATGAAGAAGTTAATTAAGGATTTTCCCTTTTTGGAGTTATCCGCCTGGGGCGGATTTATAATTATCAGAAGAGAGGTTGAGGAGGTGTTATCGGGTAATTAGTCCTTAACGAAAATGGCATTAAGAGTGAGATTTTTATCAAATAGGAGGGTTTTATCTTTATAAAAAGGGGTGTAGCATACAGGGGATGGTATCAGGGATTTAATAGAAGGGATAATAGAAGTTATAAGAAAAGGTATAATTTTTAATTTAATAAGAGATTTAATAAAGGGTTTAATTGAGAATTTAATAGATACTCTAAAAGAGGGTATAAAGAGAGGGATAAAGAGAAGCCTAAATTAGGGTATAATCCAGAGCCTAATCAGTGGTTTAATCCAAAGTCTAAATAGAAGCCTAATCATAAGAGAAACTTTAAGGCACCTTCATCGCAAAAGGAATGTCTTTTTAATATCCTCAAAACCTTGCAAGAATAGGGTATCTGGTATTTAAGGGAGGTCTGGAAATTAAACGGGTTGGGATAATAATGATCGACACCGATATCCATATTACGGATATAAATATATTCCTTAACATATCTCCTCCCTTTTATTTAGCAATAACTAATTTCTTTCTTATCCCTCTTTTTTCTTTTATATCAAGTTCCAAGATATAAACCCCTGGCTCCATCCCTTTTAATGGAATTTTTAACTCATTCCCCCTTCTTTCCTTAATCTCCCAAACCTTTATTAGTCTTCCTGCTGGGTCATAGATCTTCACTCTTTCTATAGTCAAAGGAGAAAAGATACGGACAGCGGTTCTTGCTGGATTGGGGTAAATTTTGGGCGGTGGGCGGAGAGCGGCGGGCGAATAGCGGTCTTCTTCTATCACACCGATTGGAAACCCATTTGGGTCTAAAACCTCACCATTTCTACTCACCCGAGCACAATAAATCCGATAACAGGTATAATTCCAATAATCCTCCCAGACAACCAAATAGTTCGTCCCACCAAAGGCAACGGAAAGATAAAAATAATCTGGACCCCACTGTCTGGCGGTTGCGATGAAGATGCCGTTTGTGTCTAAAACAATCCCCTCCGGCAAGACCCTGGCACAATAAATATCTAGATCATATCCCCCGTGACGTTCGTCTTTCCAGGCGACAAGGTAGTTTGTGCCCCCAAAAGCGATTGAAGGATCAGTTTGGCCATATGGTCCGTGTGAGATAAGAATACCATTTGTGTCTAAAACAACCCCGGCTGGTGAAATCCGAGCACCATAAATTCCAGTGTCTCGCCAGACAACAAAATAGTTTGTCCCATCAAAGGCAATTGAAGGGGTAAGTTGCCACATTGGGGCGGTTGAGATTGGGATACCGGCTGTGTCTAAAACAACCCCGGCTGGTGAAACCCTGGCACCATAAATATCAGGATAGTCACCGCTGCGGTAGTCCTCCCAGACAACAAGGTAGTTTGTGCCATCAGAGGCAACTGAAGGACACCCTTGAGAATATGCGGCGGTTGAGATTGGGATACCTTTTGTGTCTAAAACAATCCCGGCCGGTGAAACCCTGGCACCATAAATGTCATAAGAAGAGGCGCGAGAGTCAGCCCAGACAACAAGGTAATTTACCCCATCAAAGGTAATTGAAGGCTCAACGTGCCAACTTGCGTTAATTGAGATGGGAATGCCATTGGTATCTAAAACAATCCCTTGCGGTGAGACCCGAGCACCATAAATGTGGGGATAAGCACCATTGCGCCAGTCCTCCCAGACAACAAGGTAGTTTGTGCCATCAAAGGCAACCGAAGGAAAAACCTGGGCATCTTCCGCGGTTGATATGGAAAAACCCTGGGGATCTAAGACAATACCGGCCGGTGAAACCCGAGCACCATAAATGTCAGCATAATAACCATTCCGCCAGTCAGTCCAGACAACAAGGTAGTTTGTGCCATCAAAGGCAACCGAAGGTTCCTTCTGATGAGGGGGTATTGGTTCACTATTATATTTTGCTGAAATCCATTCCTCAAAGGTTCCTGGTTCTCTTCCATAAGGGTCAATCCAACGCGTAACCGGTATTGAATCATAGGGGTCGGCATAAATGATCGACACCGATATCCATATTACGGATATAAATATATTCCTTAACATATCTCCTCCCTTTTATTTAGCAATAACTAATTTCTTTCTTATCCCTCTTTTCTCTTTTATATCAAGTTCCAAGATATAAACCCCTGGCTCCATCCCTTTTAATGGAATTTTTAACTCATTCCCCCTTCTTTCCTTAATCTCCCAAACCTTTATTAGTCTTCCTGCTGGGTCATAGATCTTC